>DKNW01000016.1:0-4125 GCA_002469805.1 Rhodobiaceae bacterium UBA7378 | reverse complement strand
CCTGTATCAAGTCCTGCATCAAGCCCTGCCTCAATATTTGGATCAAAACTATTTGGTCGCGTGTCATTGGGCGTCAGTGGCTGGTTCCGGTCGGAAAAAATGCTCGTCGGGGCCGTTCCCACGGGTGCGGTTTGCGGCGCGGGCGAGATGGTCGAAGTGGTCCCACCTGTGTTTGGCGCTCTTGATACCGTGTCCCGGTCCGGCTCTGGCGATCCCGCGCATGCTGCTAGCACCAAACACGCCACAATCATGCTGGCGGCATGGGCGCGCGCGAAACGGGAAACCCCTATCTCTTGAGGCTTTTGTGCCTGATGCTTCCGCGCTTGAGAAGCGCGAGTTCGGAAAATTATGGGTCTGATCGCGTGCATATGACTCTTTTCCGCGCGGTTAACTTGTATGCGCCAAACTATCCGTCTGTCGCGTGCAAGTAAACAGCCTGCACACAGAGTTTGCTCGCACAAAAGCGTGGCAGCATCATGGCAGGATTGGGGCTTGCCATTGTGTGAAAACAAGCCTTTGCTTGGTGTATGGGTAAACCGTCAAAACCGGCTACAAAATCAGGCACGCGATCGGCCATATCGACGACTGCGTTGTCAGTCGCGCCGCCTGCGACGCCTTCGCTGGCACCGGGTTTATATGTCGTTGCAACGCCGCTTGGTAATGCTCGCGACATCACTTTGCGAGCGCTTGATGTGTTGCATAATGTCGATGTCATTTATTGTGAGGACACGCGTGTCACTGGCAAGCTGGCCGCATTATATGCCATTAAAACCAAACGCCGAGCTTATCACGAGCATAATGCTGCCACGATGCGGCCCAAAATATTGGCGGCACTGGCGGCGGGAGCTAAGGTCGCGTTGGTGAGCGACGCGGGAACGCCGCTTATTTCAGACCCCGGCCAGCCGCTGGTTCGCGCTGCGCGTGCTAACGGTCATGCGGTTTTCACCGTACCGGGCGCATCGGCGCCAATTGCCGCGCTCAGTATCGCCGGATTGCCCAGCGATCGGTTCACATTTGTCGGTTTCCTGCCCCCCAAATCCGGCAAGCGGCGACAGGCATTGTCCGACCTCGCAGCGGTGGACGGTACGCTGGTTTTGTTTGAAGCGCCGCGACGGTTACCGGATCTTTTGGGCGATATTGTCGAGATGCTGGGCGATCGCGAAGTAAGCGTGGCGCGCGAGCTGACGAAAAAATTTGAAACTGTTATCACGGCACCGATAGCTGACTTGCCTGGTTTGTTGGATGCGGATGCGCTGCGCGGCGAATGTGTTGTGCTTATCGGCCCAACTGCGGCACCAACTAGACTGGATACGGATGGGCTGGATGCTTTGTTGGCAGCTGCGCTTGAAGGCCATTCCGTGCGTGATGCAGTGAAACAAGTTGCGGATGCGAGCGGGCTCGCGCGGCGCTTGGTTTATGACCGTGCGCTCATTCTCAGCAAAAAAACAGGCCATAACAAAAAGAAAAAAACGCATGTGGAAAAGCAAGAAAAACCAGACGAAACCAAAAGCTAGAACGCTTCGCCAGCGCGCCTTCAGGCGCGGCCGCTGGGCTGAATTCTATGCGAGCTGGGTGTTGCGTGCCAAGGGGTACCACGTGCTCGCGCGTAATTTCGCGCACCCGTTAGGCGAGATCGATCTCATTGCGCGCCGCGGGCGCTTGCTTGTGTTTGTCGAAGTGAAATATCGCCAAGATTGGATGTCGACATTTCATGCGGTGACGCCCGCCCAGTGGCGGCGCATTTCGGCTGGCGCGACCGGATTTGTTACCCGATATCCGACCTGTCGGGCGTTGGCATGGCGTTTTGATTTGTTTGTGGTTGGCGGCTATGGGCGATGCGCGCATAAGAAAAATTTCTGGCGCCCTTGAGCCATCGCCGAATTTCGGGGAAAGTGCTTCCACCGTGTGGCGGCAAGCATATATTGTCGGCTGGGACATTCAGTTAGCAAATTCGACTAGAACAGGCGACGGGCATATAAGGGAGACGGGATCATGGCGTTACGCGTTGGTATTCAGATGGATCCAATCGGGGAAATTGATATTTCCGGCGACACGAGTTTCGCGCTGGCGCTTGAGGCGCAGCGGCGTGGCCATGAGCTTTTCTATTACGAACCCGATCGGCTCGCGATGCGCGACGGGCAGGTTAGCGCCGCCATCCAGCCCTTGCAGGTGGCTGATGCGCTGGGCGCACATTTTGAGTTGGGCGCGGCCTCAATAACCGATTTGCGTGATCTTGATGTGATTTTGATGCGGCAAGACCCGCCCTTTGACATGCATTATATTTCCGCCACGCATATGCTGGAGCGCGTGCACCCCGACACACTGGTGGTCAATGACCCTGCTGCAGTGCGCAATGCGCCGGAGAAAATATTTCCTGTCCGATTTGCGGGCCTGTTGCCTGACACGCTGATCACGCGTGACAGGGCGGCATTGGATGCGTTTCGGGCTGAGTTTGGCGATATTATTTTGAAGCCGGTTTTCGGCAATGGCGGCGCGGGTATTTTTCGCATCGGGCCCGACGATGAAAACTTTGGCGCTTTGGTTGATATGTTTGTACAAACCGACCGTGAGCCGATCATCGCTCAACGCTATTTGCCTGAAGTGCGTGCGGGTGACAAGCGGGTTATTCTGGTTGAGGGTGAGGCCGTCGGGGCGCTAAATCGTGTACCAGCCGCTGGCGATGCGCGTGCCAATGTGCATGTGGGCGGCACGCCTGAAGCTGCCGGGCTCACCGATCGTGACCTTGAAATCGCCCATGAAATCGGGCCGGTTTTGCGCGATATGGGCATTGTGTTTGCCGGCATTGATATTATCGGCGCGCATTTGACCGAAATCAATGTGACCTCACCAACATGTATTCGTGAGATTAAAGCCTTTGGCGGGCCTGATATTGCGGTGATGATCTGGGATGCGATTGAAGCCAGACTTGCTCGCTAGATTTTGCGTTTAAGATAATTTTCCTGGCGCGCCAGCGTGTCGACCGAGATAGTCCGGGTAATCCCGCTATCGCTATTGGTAATGCGGGCATGCGGCAGATTGTTGAACTGGGTAATTTCCGTCACCTGCCATGTTGACACAAATGTCTCGGCAGACGCTTTCTCAGCAATGCCAAGGGCGCGAAAAATCTTCTTTTTCCCTGCCAGCGGTTCAACGAAATAGTCGCCGACTTCTACGCTTACTTCTTTTTTGCCAAACATAAACGGCCCTCGACGCAACAACATATCGATAGATTATGTTACGTAAGTATATATAAATGTACAAGCTGTTCTCAGGCGTCAAATAAGAAAAAGAATTGGATGCGACATGGTTGCACATATCCGTACGGTGGCCTTTCTCGGCGTAGATGCGGTGCCGATTGATGTTCAGGTGCATTTAGCACCGGGCCATAACGCGTTCACCGTTGTTGGATTGCCTGATAAATCTGTCGCGGAAAGCCGCGAACGCGTGCGCGCGGCATTAACCGCTATCGGGCTGGCCCTGCCGTATGAGCGCATAACCATCAACCTGTCGCCCGCGGATCTCCCTAAGGAAGGCAGCCATTATGATTTGCCGATTGCGCTGGGGCTTCTGGTCGCCATGGGCGGGCTGACTGCGGAACAAACCGCGCCATATCTGGTCATGGGCGAGTTGGCCCTTGATGGCGCGTGTTCAGCCGTGCCTGGTGCGTTGCCGGCGGCCATGGCCGCCGTCGAAAATGGCTGGGGGCTCATTTGCCCTGCAGCGTGTGGACCCGAAGCCGCTTGGTCTGGTTTGGCGCGCCCCGACCAGCCAGGCATTGTTGCGGGCAGTTCACTGTTGCAAATAGTAAATCATTTGCGCGGCACACATCTCGTGGCACCGCCAGATGTGGCGCTTGACGAGCTAGAGCACGCGTCGCAGGACATGTCGGATATTCGCGGACAGGGAGAAGCCCGTTTCGCATTGGAAGTAGCCGCCGCAGGCGGTCATAATCTTTTAATGAATGGCCCACCTGGAGCTGGTAAGTCGATGCTGGCGTCGCGCTTACCCGGTATTTTGCCGAAGCTTACCGCGCATGAACGCCTTGAGATTAGCCTAATCGAAAGTTTGGGCGCGGCACGGGGCGGGGTGCGTCTGGCGCATCAACGCCCGTTTCGGGCACCGCAT
>DKNW01000139.1 GCA_002469805.1 Rhodobiaceae bacterium UBA7378 | reverse complement strand
GCCTTTGTCGACTCGATTATGACGCTCATCGCTTTCATTCCGGTATTGGCGGCGCTGTCAGTGCATGTTGAAACCATCCCCATACTCGGCTCGATACCCTATGGGCTTGTGTTTCTGGCATTGGCGTGGTCAACCTTTGGCACAGCCTTGCTCATTCTGGCGGGTGTGAATTTGCCGGGGCTGGAGTTCAAAAACCAGCGCGTCGAGGCGGCCTATAGAAAAGAATTGGTATTCGGCGAAGACAATGCCGCGCGCGCCGCGCCACCGACGCTGAGAGAATTATTCCACAATGTCCGGCGAAACTATTTCCGGATTTATATTCACTACACCTACTTCAACTTGTTCCGATACATGTATCTTCAGGCCGACAATGTGATCGCTTATGTTTTTCTTGTGCCGACCATTGTGAGCGGCAAAATCACGCTGGGCATCATGAACCAGATCATTCGCGCTTTCGGACAAGTGGCCTCGTCTTTTCAATTTCTGGTGTTTTCGTGGACAACGATCATCGAATTGATATCAATCTATAAACGCCTGCAGGGTTTTGAACGCGCGATTGAGGGTTTACCATTGCCGCGTATTGATGAAGAATTCATTGAAGCGGGTGAAAGAGAGTATTAGGTTCCGATGGAAAATTTGTGTCAGCTACGCATCAATGCCGACGCCGCCTTGTCGCGGGATTTGCGCGAACATGGGGACAACGCCACAGCCCGCGAACTGGGTACCGTTCTGGAACGCTTCGAGGCAAAACTGGCATGCGTCTATGACGAGTTTTGCGGCTATTGTGCCGAGGCTGAGGCAAATGGCATCGAAAATTACCCACTCTATCACTGGACAAAATCGGTTATAGACGACCCGCAAAAACAGGAAAAACACCAGCGTTCCTTCACGATCTATATTAAAGGCGAGGCGGTGTATCCAACCCAAAACGCGCAAGGGCTGAAAGACCTGCTCGACGAGTTTGCCACGGGAAAAAATATGCAAATCCGCATGGTCGACACAGACCCAAGCAAAAACCCCCAGCCACCGGCCGAGTTTCGCAGTCCGGGCAGCCGGCCAAGCGGCGGGTCGTAACATGTTTTTTCTGCCCATTAGCGACGACAATCCAACCCGCCGACGACCTTGGATATCCTATGCCATTCTCGGCTTGTGCCTGTGCGTCTTCTACTGGCAATGTCGCTGGGTGCCGCGCAGCAAGCGGCGATATACGGCTTTGGGATGGTGCCCGCGCGCCTGTTTGGTGCCCCGATAGACACAGCCATGCCGCATCCGGTTAGCGGCTGGACCACACTGTTCACCTCCATGTTCATGCATGGCGGGTTTATGCATCTGGGCGGTAATATGCTTTATCTCTGGATTTTTTCAGACAATGTCGAAGACAGTATCGGGCGCGGGCGGTTCATTATTTTCTACCTTTTGTGCGGGGTTTGTGCGGCTTTTGCCCAGGCCTTGACGGATCCCTCTTCGCCTGTGCCCATGGTCGGCGCCAGCGGTGCCATTGCCGGCGTGCTGGGGGCTTATCTACTGCTGCACCCGCGCGCCAATATTCGTTGCATTGTCGGAATTCTGGTGTTTTTCAGAGTAATGAATGTGCCGGCATTTTTGGTGCTTGGCGGCTGGATTATACTGCAATTCACAAATCTGGGTCAGGTCGGCAGCAATGTGGCCTATGTGGCGCATATTGGCGGCTTTGTTGCCGGCATGGCGCTCATTCCCTTTTTCAAGCGCCGCCATGTGCGCCTATTCGAGCCCGCGCACACAAAGGCGTTCGAGGTTTCCCGCGTGCAGGCTTCGCCGACCCATATTCCCAATGTCACGAAACTCGACAAAAGTGAGCCGCCATCAGGCAGTTGAACAGGCTTTGCACGCAGGCTAGTACGATACTCTTTTAATTTAATAATAGGCGTTAACCTGTCCAAACCCTTGGCGGTTCCCTTTTGGAAATCGAACGCACCACGTGTTGGAGGTTTTTTTTGAGGAGCGCGATTGATAGACTAACGTACTGTGGGATGCGGCGCTGAAATATTGTGAGAATCATTTCGTTTTGGGATACAATAGAAAGCGCCATGGAAGAGACGTTCAACATCGTTTTGCAAATGATGAATAACGAGGGTCAGGTTGTTGGAGCAACCTTAGGGGTCATCTTGTTACTCCTACTCGTCATGATCATCGCGCAGCGGCTGAGTAAGCGGGATAGCGAAACCGATGTTGAGCTCGTCGGCGAGGTTGTTGGGATTAACGCGTCAATGGACGGTTTGGTGGCCAGTGCGAGCGTTTCCGACACGGTCAACGGCACTGTCCCGATACCTGATTTGGACACGCCCACCTCAGGGGGTAAAAGCCCCAGTTCGCCCCTCGAAATGATGCGTGAGTTGGATGGCGAAGACGCTGCAGGGCAACTTGACCCCGTATATGCGTTTTCTGTCGAAATCAAAGACACCGAACCAGGCCCCTCGCACATTGCGCCAAATATTGCCGCCGAGACAGCCGTGCCAGAGTTTGATACCGCTTCAAGTATGACAAACACTGTAGATTACGCAGCTCACCCGCTTGGTCACGATGGAATTTCTATCCCACGTCAAGGCGCGGCTCAAAAGCCTGCTCGATTCGCCCTATTCGGCAAGAGTTGGCGGTCGCGCAAACGGGGTGACGTGGAGCACACCTCTCAAGCAACCTCCTCAAAAATATATGACCCCGCGTTAACCCCTAACGCCATTGCCAATGCCGTAGCCGACCTCGTCGAAGAGAGCCAGACATCACTTGCAACCGCCACAGCTGCGACGACCGACACAGCCCAAGGCGCAAAAGCCGCTGCCGCATTGGACATAGCGCGTGAGATGAACGAAGCGGGAGCGATTGACGAGATAGAACGGCTTGCCGAGGTGGAGCGCAAAATGCGTGCCCTGCGCGAACTGTTTCAGGCAGGGCTTATCGCCCCAGAAGTTTATCTTCTCAAGGCACGGGAATATGCTTCCGAAACCATCTAAGGCGGGTTTTTGGTAACAGCGCTTATGTCGGCGCTTACTACAATTGGGGGTAGCACGAAGCTGATTATAGTCAGCTTGAGTACCTTGAAGGTCTTGCGGTGTTTTCGCTATATCGGGGCTGGCCATACTGCCATTGGCAGCATCAAAATAGAATTGTTCTTATCGTTCGGCCATGTGCTCAATAGGTTTCAGTGCGTCAAATTATAGCTGGGAAAAATAGGAAGGGAGTTCTTCGCGAATATGCACCACACGGTCTGTCGACTTACAGCCACACGCGTTTGACTCTTCGGAGCCAAATTCGCTTACTTTGCGGCAAAGATTAGCTCAATATTTCTCAGCTGATCTCTGGATTTACGCGCGGCCTGTACTTGCAAATTTGCTCCGCCGGATTGTCGCAGAGCTTAGTGTCCACTTCGTCGCTTTCATCAGTTTTTGGCGCAGCTTTCGGCAGTCTTTTATTTTATTTTATTTTATTTCCGTCAGCAGGCGTTGAGTTTCCAATTTTCTGGTTAACAGCCTGCCAACCTCAGCTTTGATATCTTGGAGCGAAAATTGCGCGTCCCGAACAGTTTTAAGCTGACCGCGCCGCTCAGTGCTATGGGTCGAGTCCAACACTGCTAGGGAGCCCTCATTTGTGAGCGCGTTCTGCTTGAAGCTGATGATCGCTTGCGAGACGCCCAGTGAATAATTAGCTTCGACGAGCGCATCGTTCATGAGCGAGCGAGCGCGGCCTGCATCATCGGGGTGCTGAAAATAATCAAGATAAATTTGCCGGATTGCAGCCTCGTCACTTTCAAGATCGCGGATTTTTCGCATATTTTTTGCCCGTTTATTGTGCTCTTCGGCTGCCTCTATAGCAGCGGCCATGCGGGAGGCAAATTCATGGCGCAAATAAAACCGCGCAATGCCCGTCTTACGGTCATAGGCCAAGGCGAGGCCATAATTGTCGATGATAATGTCTAAAATATTCAGCGCATTGGCTTTCGAGATTTCCAGGCTTACAGGTTGGGTGACCGCCTCTACACCGGGTGACAGATAAATTGGCAAAGACATAGTGCGCGCTAGCGACCTCAGCACAGTAGACAATCGTAACCCGGCCATATTAAGGCTTAATACTCGCAAGCTCACCTCATTCGAAAGCTCTGTCATGCGCCCCAGGGAAATACCTGTGCTGATATCGCCGCCGACAAAAATAAAACTCTTTTTCAAATCGACATATTCATCAGCCTCGGCCAGTTCGTTGCGCCCGAACAATGCCAACGCATTCAGATCGGCATTTTGCGCCAACCCCAAAATGGTTTCGGGCTGGATTTGGTCATATTCCTGTCGGAGCTCGGCCAAAAATTTCTGCAATACTTGTTCATTGGCTATTTTGAACCCCTGCAAAAGCAGCATACGCGCTTTGCGGTGGCGTTCATCCATTTCGTCAAGGATAAGTTTTTCCGCATCATAAATTGATTGCTTACTGCGTAGGTCGCGCTGTTTCAGTTCAACTTCCTTTTCTAGCGAGCGTAACTGGCCTTCCAAGTCCCGCTTCTCTAAACCGGTGAATCCACCGCACGCCACGACCAGCAGACACAATGCCACGCTCATAGTAAGCCGGAGCGCCGAGCAACCCATCACGATTAGTCTAGTTTCCGATCCGGCCGATGAAAAACCTAAAACTGGAATACTCACTGGGCAAACACCGCTTACTTGGTTGAAGTATAAGATCCTGCGGCACGAATTCGGGAAATTTTCCCTATGGCTTCGCTGATAACCTCGCGCGCAATACTTGCCATATTGCGATTGATCCATTCCTCGATCAGCGGCTTGGTAATCTCAGCCACGGCCTGGCGAATGGTCTCGCGCGACCTGTCGGTATCAAACACACTCGAATAGCGCAAAAATTCAGCCCGCAGCGCCACCGTCGCCTCTTCGGTAATTAGTAAATCTAGACCTTTAAGATATTGATCGATATCGCGGTCGGACAGATTGGTGTCGCTTTCAACGTCCCGCGCGGCAACCGCCACGCCGACCTCTTCTTCCGCATCATGCAGAAGCACGCGAATG
>DKNW01000036.1 GCA_002469805.1 Rhodobiaceae bacterium UBA7378 | reverse complement strand
GGGTCAACATTTTCAATTGAACAAATGATGATGCAGTTATCCGCACGGTCGCGCACAACTTCCATTTCATATTCTTTCCAGCCCAGTACGCTCTCCTCAATGAGCACTTCGGTTGCGGGTGAGGCGTCGAGGCCGGATTCAACGATAGCAAGAAATTCTTCGCGATTATACGCAACGCCGCCGCCCGTGCCGCCCAGCGTAAAGGATGGCCGGATAATTGTCGGCAGGCCTACCTGTTCAAGCCCTTCGAGGGCTTCCTCTAGCGTATGCGCGATGACCGAGCGCGGGCTTTCAAGGCCGATACGGTCCATCGCCTGCCGGAAGAGCAGGCGGTCTTCGGCCATATTGATAGCGTCAAGGTCGGCTCCAATTAATTGAACGCCATGTTCTTCGAGCGTGCCATTTTCAGCCAGCGAAATGGTTGTGTTCAACGCTGTCTGCCCGCCCATAGTCGGTAGAATAGCGTCGGGTTTTTCCTTGGCGATAATACGCGCCACAACTTCCGGCGTAATGGGTTCGACATAGGTTGCGTCAGCTAGGTCTGGGTCGGTCATGATGGTGGCTGGGTTCGAATTAACCAGAATGACCCGGTAGCCCTCTTCGCGCAGAGCTTTGCAGGCTTGAGTGCCAGAATAGTCGAACTCGCAAGCCTGCCCAATAACAATGGGGCCGGCGCCAATAATCATAATGCTTGAAATGTCAGTGCGCTTTGCCATTACCGCTCCATTGCTACTGTAAAGCGGTCAAACAGATAGTGACTATCTTGCGGACCGGGGGAGGCTTCTGGGTGATATTGCACGGAAAACACGGGCCTGTCCTTGAGGCGGATACCGCAATTTGTGCCGTCAAATAGGCTGGTATGTGTCTCGGTCACACTATCGGGCAAGGTGTCCCTATCCACGGTAAAGCCGTGGTTCATAGACGTAATCTCGACCCTGCCAGTTTCAATGTCTTTGACGGGATGATTGGCCCCGTGGTGTCCCTGCTTCATTTTATGTGTCTGCGCACCCAGCGCGAGCGCGAGCATTTGATGCCCGAGGCAGATGCCGAAAACGGGCAGTCCACTATCGATTAGGGCCTTGATCTGGGCCACTGCGTAGGTGCCGGTGGCTGCCGGATCGCCCGGTCCATTGGACAGAAATATGCCATCCGGTTCCAGATCGAGAATATCGCTGGCGGCGCTTGTCGCTGGCACAACGGTGACGCGGCATCCCGCCGAGACAAGGCACCGCAAAATGTTCTTCTTTATGCCGAAATCAAGAGCGACGACATGGTGACGCGCTGGTTCATCGTTGAACCCGTCGGGCCATTGCCAGCGCCCCTGCGCCCATGGATAAGTATTTTCAACGCTGACGCGTTTTGCTAGGTCAGCACCTTCTAGGCCAGCGAAGTTTGCGAGTTGGGCGGCAAGCCCATCTTCGTTGAAATTGCCGTCAGGCGCGTGGGCTAGAACGGCATTGAACATGCCATTGTCACGAATGCGCGTAGTGATCGCGCGGGTGTCGACGCCACTAATGCCAATTATATTGTTCGCTGCTAGCCAGTCGCTGAGATTGCTTTGCGACCGGAAGTTCGATGGGTCGGTGATCCTCTCACGTACAATAATGCCTTGTGCCGCGTCGGTTTTCGCTGTGTTGGAGGTTTCAATATCGGCTGTATTCGTGCCGACATTGCCGATATGTGGGAAGGTGAAAGTTACGATCTGTCCAGCATAGGATGGGTCGGTGACAATCTCTTGATAGCCCGACATCGCCGTGTTGAAACACACCTCGCCCAGCGTGTGTCCGATGGCTCCAAAGCCGTCGCCATAGAGTTTTGTGCCGTCATCGGCAAGGAGAAGCGCTGTTTTTATTGGAGTGGGCCAGCTGCTCATATGTGTGTCTCCGTTAGGGATTGGCACTTAAAAAACAGCGCTTGGCATTTAAAAGATGGCCCTGCAAAACCACGCCCCGCGCCCTGAGAAGCGGAGAAACGAAGACATAAATGCGTTTTCATAACGGTCCTATCGGAAGAAATTTGCCACCGGCCAAATTGACGGGAAGCTATAGAAATGCACAAGGTCGGTCAAGCACGACGACGGAGTTTTCCGTGAGAAAAAAACCTTATCAGATTCAGAGGTTTACAATGTCGGTTTTGCAGTTTTTGCATGCGATAAACCATGCGGTGATTTTTCCAGCTCATAGCAAGCGCACGCGTGAACAGATTCGCACACGGTGCGGAAATTCGCTCTATCGATGTCATTGTCACCTTGGTGCTTTTCTAGTAAACCAAGTTAAATTGAATACGGGCTATGGGTCATCAGGATTGATCACAAAGCATTAGTTTTCGTCGGACAAGGAGATTGACGTGATGCAAGAGCGTTTTAGCGAAGCTCTAAAGGCAGCGCTTAAAAGTCAGGATAAGGTCCGAATTTCCACCTTGCGGCTCATCAATGCAGCCATCAAGGATCGGGACATTGCCGACCGCACAGATAATGGCGGCGAAGGTGTGTCTGAGGAAGTTGTTCTCGAAATTCTTGCCAAAATGATTAAGCAGCGCCAAGAAAGTCTCACCGCCTATGAAGAAGCCGGACGCCTTGATCTGGCTGATCAGGAGCGCAACGAGATTGTTGTTATTAAAGAATTTATGCCGCGCCAACTGGATGATGACGAGATTGTCGCTGCGGTCGATGCTGCGCTTGCTGAGGTTGGTGCCGAAACGCTGAAGGATATGGGCAAGGTGATGGGGCTGTTAAAAAAGCAGTACACCGGACAAATGGATTTCGGCAAAGCCGGTGCCCGTGTGAAAGAAAAACTCGGCTGATATTTTGCACAGAAATGGATCAGCTATGGGGTGGTTTTCCAAGACCGATAGCCTAAACTGCGCGGATGGCGTTTCCGCAAAACTTCCTACAAGAAATTAAAAACCGGATCTCCGTGTCTGACGTGGTTGGCCGCAAGGTCAAGCTGCAACGGCGCGGGCGCGAATTTGTTGGGCTTAGCCCGTTCAAGCCCGAGCGCACGCCATCTTTCACCGTCAATGATGACAAACAGTTTTACCATTGTTTTTCGACCGGCAAGCATGGTTCGGTGTTTGATTTTTTGATGGAAACCGAGGGATTGAGCTTTCTTGAGGCGGTTGAGGCGTTAGCGCGACAAGCTGGTCTCGAAATGCCCCAGGCCGACCCGCAAGCGGCGGAGAAGGCCCAGCGGCAATCCTCGCTCATTGATGTAACGCAAGCCGCCGCCGGATGGTTTGCTGACCAGTTGAACCGTCCGACTGCGCAGGCGGCACGGGCATATCTGGAAAATCGCGGCGTATCGGACGCGTTGGCGAAAGATTTCGGGATGGGGTTCGCGCCCAGTGCGCGGCGCGGGCTGGTGGAGTTTCTGCAAGCGCGCAATTTCACCATTGATATGATTGTCGAAGCTGGTCTTGCCATTAAACCCGATGATGGCGGGGCTGATTATGACCGGTTTCGCGACCGCATTATATTTCCTATTCATGACGCACGCGGGCGTGTTATCGCTTTTGGTGGCCGTGCCATGCAAGCCGATGCGCGGGCGAAATACCTAAACTCGCCAGCAACCCCGCTGTTCAACAAAAGCGCTGTGCTGTTCAATTTTGCTCGGGCTCGCCAGCCTGCTTATGACGCCAAAACAGTGCTGGTAACCGAAGGATATATGGATGTCATCGGTTTGGCGCGGGCGGGTATTACGCACGCGGTTGCGCCGCTGGGGACGGCAGTGACTGAAGAGCAGATACGGCTATTATGGCGGCTTGCGGCTGAGCCGGTCATGTGTCTTGACGGTGATCAGGCCGGATTGCGTGCAGCATATCGTGCCATCGACCGAACTTTACCGCTTCTGAAAGCTGGTTATTCGTTGCGTTTTGCCATGTTACCAGCGGGTAAAGACCCTGATGATCTGGTGCGTGAGGGCGGGGCCGAAGCCATGCAAAATGTTATTGGGCGGGCGTTGAGCATGATCGATCTTTTGTGGGAGCGCGAAGTCGAAGCCTCGCCATGGGACACGCCCGAGCGCGCTGCGGCGTTGAAACAGCGTTTGCGGGCGGCTGTGCAGCAAATTACAGATCCGGACGTACGTGCATTATATGCCCAGGACATAAAAGCCCGTCTTGACCGGTTGCTGGGGGAAAAAGGCGTGCCCTATCGGGCCTCTAATGGTCGTGTCGCCCCGTCGCACCGGCAGGCGTGGCGCCGACAATCAGCAAAAAGCGAGACCCGTCGGTCGAATATTGCCCAAGGCAGTGGAATACCGCCCCGCGAGGCACTTATTGTACTTTGCGTGATAAATCATCCTGACTTGGTGCAAAAGCATCGTGATCTTTTTGAGAGGCTCGTTTTCGAAACATCTAGTCTCGACAAACTGAGATTTGCCATTATCGACTATGCTGACGCTTTTGTCGCACCCCTCGCGGAAAGCGCCGCAGGGCTTGACAATGAGGGCCTGACTGGGCATTTAAAAGCTACAGGGACAGGTGAACTGGTAGACCAGTTGCGGCAAATGCCGGAGGCGCTGACTTTGGGTTTTGTTCGGCAGGACAGTAATTTAGATATTGTCGAGGCTGGCTGGCTTGAAGTTGTCGAACTTCATCATACATTAAAGACTCTGATGGACGAGAGAGCCGAAGCAGAAGCAGATTTTGCCATCGACAGCACACAGGAAAATTTTGAAAGGCTTAGCGCTATTGTAAATCAAATTGCCGCGCTTGAGCAAAGAAACGACAAGACGTTAACGTGAGAGGGGTCACGCGAACTAATATGGCAACAAAAAAAGCTGCAGAAAAAACGGAAGAAATCGATACAGGTGACAGCCCGCTTATCGATATGAATAACCGGCAGGTCAAACGTATGATCAAAACCGCTAAAGAAGTCGGTTTCGTGACATATGATGCGTTGAATGCCGTCTTGCCGCCGGAAGAGTTTTCTTCTGAGCAGATCGAGGATGTTATGTCGATGCTCTCGGAAATGGGCATCACGGTCGTCGAAAATGATGGCACAGACGACGCGGATAATGACGATGACGCGCCAGCTTCTAACCAGGGCAGTGATGCCAGTGCTGAGGAAGAAGCCCCTGGAACAGCCTTGGCCAAAGCCGCAAAAACGGCGGCTGGTACTGACCGCACAGATGACCCGGTGCGCATGTATTTGCGTGAAATGGGGTCGGTTGAATTGCTGTCGCGCGAGGGCGAGATTGCTATTGCCAAGCGCATTGAGGCCGGTCGCGAGACCATGATTGCAGGTTTATGCGAGAGCCCGCTGACCTTTCAGGCCATTATCATCTGGCGCGACGAGTTGAACGAAGGAAAAGTGTTGCTGCGCGACATTATTGACCTTGATGCGACATTCGCAGGCCCTGAAGCCAAGAAGATAGATCGTAGCGCCGAAGGTGCTGCCCCGCCGCCATCGGGCGCGCCGTCGGGCGAAGCTGAGGGCGAGCCGGATGAAGAAGACGAAGAAGGCGATAATAATCTTTCGCTTTCTGCTATGGAAATGGAGCTGAAGCCAACGGTTTTGGCCAGTTTTGATGTTATTGCCTCTACCTATAAAAAGTTGCGTAAGCTACAAGACCAAAGCGTCGAGTTACAAGGCGATAGCAAAGAGCTTACAACAGCTCAGCGCAATCGTCTGACGAAACTAAGCTCGGAAGTTATCGACGAAGTTAAAGAATTGTCTTTGAACAATAATCGTATTGAAGCACTGGTCGACCAGCTTTACACAATTAACAAGCGCTTGGTTGGTCTCGAGACCCGACTGTGGCGTCTAGCAGATAAAACTGGTGTGACGCGTGAAGATTTCCTGAAACAATATCAGGGCAACGAATACGAAACAAACTGGTCGCGCCGTGTCGGGCGTTTGACGGGCAAAGGCTGGAAAGACTTTGTAAAGGATAATCGCAACGAGATCAGGTGCGTGCGCAGCGAAATTCAAGAGCTCGCCAATGAAACTGGCCTCGATATCAGCGAGTTTCGCCGCATCGTTCGTACAGTTCAAAAGGGCGAGCGCGAGGCGCGTATTGCGAAAAAAGAAATGGTCGAAGCCAATTTAAGATTAGTTA
>DKNW01000026.1 GCA_002469805.1 Rhodobiaceae bacterium UBA7378 | reverse complement strand
CGGGCCTATCGATTTGGTCGGCCATGACTGGGGTGCCACTTTAACGGCGCGCGTAGCAAGCCTGCGACCAGACTTGATTAAATCGTTGGTGTTTGGCGGCGCAGCAATCGATGGCGCGTATCGCGGTCACTTATTTGCCTGGATGTGGGCAACACCCGTAATTGGTGAATTATTCATGGCTATCAGCAACTCCGGCACTATGAAAAAGTCACTCATGGAACAGGGATTGCCGGAGGATCTCGCCACGCATGAAGCCAGCGCTTTTGATGCCACGATGAAGCGGTCGATATTGCAGCTATACAGGTCGGCTGCGGGCCTGCGGGGACTGGGCGTCTGGGAAAAAGAGTTGGAAAATCTGCCAGCAAAAAAACTCCTTATTTGGGGGGAGAAAGATCCCTTCGTGCCGCTGGCTGTGGGCGAACGGTTCGTGTCGCGCTGGGGTGGCACCTTGCATATTGAGAAAGATATTGGACATTGGGGCATGTCGATCCGCACGAAAAGCGTCGCACCTCTACTGACCGAATTTTGGGCGGGGTAACAAAAAACCCCAAAGGTTTTTGGGTCGAGGCATCACGATTTTCCGACCTAGCCTCTGCGTGGTTATTTCGATCACCATGAGGGGAAATATTATGGAAATCACCGAACTTCAAATCTGGCAACTATAGAGCACCGCCAGCATTGCCATTGGCGATATGAATTTTTTTGCCCGGTATGGCGGCACTGACCCAGCTTCACCAAGGCCATTGGTTATCGTCTTCAACCTGTTGTTCTGACGATCATTCCGGCCGTAATCTTGGGTTCTAAAAAGGCCGACTAACCGGCTTTTTCAAAATAGCTGGATGGCACCGGTCAAAACCGGCGCCATTTTTCGTTGGGCACATTTCATGGGGCACGTGGGTCGCTAATCTTTAAGTCCACGCAAAGCCGCGCGTGCGCCAATATACAGAATAATGGGTGCCAAAAATATGCTCGGCAGTCCGGGCAAAAACCCAACTAGGCTCAACAGGCTACTCTCACCCATCGGGTTATCTCCCATGGTTAGAGCGCGATTGCCAACTGCATTGCCAATCCAGTAGAAAATCGTGAATGACCACGCGACATATATAAGACCCCAAGCGCAAAACCGGTTCATCACTGCGCTGAGATCAAGTTTGGGTAGCGCGAGGGCAAAAATCACCACCAGCAGGCCATTCGTCAGCCCCCCTGTATGCGCACGCACCCAGCCTTCGGACGTACCATAAACGCTGATCGGCACAATGTTACCTGGCCAGATTTCCAGCCCGCCGACCAGTTTGAAGATGAGCATAAATCCAGCCAGCAACGACACGAAGGTTACGAGAAGACCGTGTCCAATCATTAACTTCTGATAACGTTCCATCTTTTTCCCCTCCCCGAGAATTAATTATTGATGTTTTACGCTCCCAAATGGAACAGGCATATCGGGATGCCGAGTATCGATAAGCGGCAAGGGTTGGTCGTTCGGCAATAACGCATAGCCGTCAATCCATTGCCGCATCCATGCCGGATCTATTTCGTGGCGCGGGTCATGGCCCGGCACCAGTGCGCGCAGCAAAAACGGACCAACATTGATCGCCAGTTGGAACAATTCGCGGCCAAGTTCGAGCCATGTCAGCGGGTTTTTAAGCTTGCCGTCTTTCTTAAGCATGGCGAACATAGCCACCATGCCCCAGCCAATGACGTCACACGAGCCACGGAAGACACCGAAAAAGCGCGGCCAAAAGCGGCCCGAATAAGCCATATAGCAATCAAGCGCGACCGTTTTATGCTCGGTCTCCTCAATCATATGCATCAGCCAGAAAGATGTGATGTACGGGTCGGCGTTTTTGAAAAGCTGCAGCCGTTTCTTAATCATCCACCGAGTAAAACCGTTGGTCATGCACTCAAAACCAGCAGAATATGCCAGACGCCGCTCCAGCGTTTCACCCATTAGTTTCTTCCACGAAGCATCCATGCGCGATTCGACATCGGCAAGTTCGGGATAGCCATTTACCTTCAGCAATTCATTGAGCCGACGGTGGCACTTATAGTGCTGGCTTTCCTGTCCGCAAAAGCCACGAATATCTTCCAGTAATTCCGGCGACGTAACGTGCCGCGCAGTTTCCTTGCCGGTTTTGACCAAAAACGGCTCAAGATATGGCATTGTCAGCGAAACACCGTTGAAAAAGTGGCTCCGCACCCGCTGGTTTGGAATCCATTTGGGGTCGATATCATCGGGAAAACTGAAGGAAAAATCGCGGATAACAATGTCATCGACCGACTTAGGTTTGTAATGAAACACGCCACCCCTCCAAGCTTTGCATTCTTCTTATGTCTACAGTGCGCCCAATCGCCATTTAGGTCAAGTCACAAGGAAAAACCGGCCCATGGTCAAACGACCGAAACAACCACAAAAAAACGGTCTATTAGTTGCGCAGTTCTAATAGATAAACGGCAAAAAGCGTGTCTTCACACGTCGTGTATAATCATCATAACCGGGAAGCTCGATGCGCAAAGTCGCTTCTTCAATACCAATGCGATAAATAATGCTGATCGTCAGCATAATTGCGGCTAAGGCGGTGGCTACCGTGCTGCCCAACCACAATGTTGTGCCCGAAGTGAATAATAAAAAGCCTGTATACATCGGGTGGCGTAAATAACCGTAAATACCGCCATCAGCCAGCTTGTGCCCCGCAGCTTCCTGAATATGGACGGTCGGCGCGGCGAACTCATTATGCAGCATGGCCAGCAGGACGACGATAAATCCGACCAGAAAAATCGCCATGCCGAGCTTTTGCGACGTCGCGCTAGGTTGCGCCACAAGCTGCCAGTAGAAGACATCCAGCGATGCGACAACCAATGGTAATGTCAGTGCCAAAGACATAAAGCCAAATGCCAAACGGTCGGCCGGAGTTTGCGCCTCGCGCCCCGCCCGCATGCGTGCTTCGACAGCTTCCGGGCGCACAGACAAAAGATATAAGCCAGATAGCACGGATATTGCCGCGAAAACCTGCAACCAAATTATCGCTGCCGGCCAGTCAAACGTGCCGATCGGTAAGAACATCAGCGCGGCAAAAAAAGCCACTTGAAATCCGATCCCCGTAAGTGTTCGCCCAAGTAGATGCATGATACTAGCTTAATCTGAACTTCGGTTCCTTCAATAAAATTATGCAAGCGGCCAGGAAACCGTTTTCTCGATTATTTCCAAGTTTCCAAATTTCCATGCATCCTTACAATCTGGCGACGTGTCTTGCGCATGGCAGCAAAGCGTTTAAAATGTTGTACGTTATCGGGGGGAAAACAATATGGTTGCAAATATATCCAAATCAATCGACGCATGCGCGCGTCACTACGGAGCAGACGAACAAGCCATGCGCGCATATCTAATAGACGGCGAAGCGCGCGCTCTGCAGCTCGATAATCGTGGCCCCATTCGGTTTAACGCCGACGGCACGCTGGATGATGCAATTCGCCAAGCCTATGCCCGCTATGGGTTTTACATCTTTGAAAACGTATTGGCGGAAGACGAATTAGACGACATCAAGGCTGATTTGCAGGCCATGCGCGACAAATTCCCAACCGGGCCGGATAGTAAGGAAAATCATCGCGGTGAACCGGCATTGGGCGCAGGTCATAAAGCGCTCAATCTTGTCTGGTCAAAACCACTGGGCGACCCGCTTGGCGGCACGTCATTAGCCAATGGCCGCCACGAAGTCAAAATGTTCGAGCCAGAAGCAAAAGACGACACGCCCGAAGCCGCTCCATTTATTTTGCTCGGCTCTTTGCAGTTTTCCGAGGCCTGCTTGCGGGTTTACGGCCATCCGCAATTGTTGCGGGTCGCTGAGAACATAAATGGTCCTGATTTCGCGCCGTTCAACGAGGCCCTGTTCATTAAAGACCCGGGCATAGGTGCGGCTGTATCTTGGCACCAAGACGGCGTAACCCATTGGGACAGCCCGGATTTCGATCAAGATATTCACGGCTTTAACTTCATGGCTCAGGTTTACGGCAGTACGGCGGTAAACGGCGTTTGGGTTTTGCCGGGCACGCACAAGCAAGGCAAGCTAGACATTGCCGAACTCGTAGAGAAATCCGGCAGCGAGCGCCTCGAAGGTGCCGTTCCAATCGTGTGCAACCCTGGCGATGTCGTTATTTGCAACCGACAATTACTGCACGGCTCATTTCCCAATAGCGGCTTCGAACCGCGCGTGACGGTTAATTTTGGATTTCACCGACGCAGTTCCGTGCTGGGTGTTGCCGGTGGCGGCATTCATAGCGATAAGCAGGTATTTGACGCTGAAGTTGTCGCGCGCCGCTCGCGAGTGATCGGATATGCAATCAGTGCTCGCCAGCAGCGTTTTGCCGATGAAACACCTTATGTCTATCAGCCGTTTGAAAACAATGACGAGGATTTCGTCTGGGATGAACAGGCCCGCGCCAGCTTAAAAGATTACAATATTGACGACCTCAGCATTTAGCCCGCTTTGCAACTGGCTAATGCTTACGACAGAGCACGATACTTATCGCGCTTGGCTTATCGCATATAACTTATCACGTTTGGTTGCGTGAAAGATAACTGCTTGGTCGTATACTCTCTGACGGTATTTTTGTCTGTGCAGCGCGCCAAATAGGGCTGTATTTATACCAAGGCACGCCAGGATACATGTGGTGGATCAAGTGTTGCGATTGCCCCAGCATAAAAAGGTGCCTCCACCAGCGCGAATGAACATCTTGTATCGATGTTGCCCCGATTGGGTCGACACGCTGCTCATGCCCACGTCTATGCTGAATTGTAGCGAACAAATACACTGTAATCACGCGCCCCAACAGCATGGGAAGCAGAAACGCCAGCGTAAACTCGACAGCATAAGGAGATGTGAAGGCGACACCAAACATTGTGAGATACAAAAACAACCCAAGTCCGAAGCGTGCTCGCTCTGCCGTCGGGCGCTCGTTCCAAACAGAAAAATAGAACCGCGTCCACAGAATGTCTAAAAATGCAGAGTTGAACCAACAATAAAGAAGGTTGTCGTGCGTGAATTTTAAATCGGGGTCATCTGCCTGCCCTGTGCGCGCATGATGTGTCACGTGCAAAAACCGATACAAAGATGTGCTAAAACCAGGCAGAAGCAATTGTGCGCTTATCGTACCAATCGTGTCATTCACCCAATTAATACTAGACAAATTGCGGTGTACAGCTTCGTGCAGGGGCGTAAAGCTCCAAAATACAAAAAACGCGCCCACCGGCACCGTTATAAACGGGCTAAACAGGCCGACAATCATTGTATAGCACGACAGTGCAAACCCAATAAAACTTATGAACAGAACCGCGATTGTTGGCCAAGCCATTTTTGGCACGCTGAAAGCGTGTGCTAGATCGGGCGTTCTCTTAATATCCCTAATCAGCTCCCGCTGCTGTTTAGCATCCATAACATTCCCTCCACGACCATGTTACGCATTATAGCGATTAGCCTAAAAGCAATGTTTCGTTTAGTCACGCGCAAACTGGCGATTACGCTCAAGGATGCTTTTTCTATTTAGGAGTAAAAATGGTGAGCCCGGAAGGATTCGAACCTTCGACCCACTGATTAAAAGTCAGTTGCTCTACCACCTGAGCTACGGGCCCACTGCGACTGGTACCTACCGTTTCCACCGTTTCAGCGCAAGTCCTATTTTGTCACACCAGCCCTCAACGGAACTCCGTGCCGAATTACACTCGCTAATCGAAGGAAACCTCGATCCAAGTTGCCAAACCGCTGGCCAACACCTCGCCCCGTTGTGAGAATAATGACACGTCGCTGAAGATCTTCCGTCGTTCCTGACCTGACATTTTAGAAACAATCACACAGCGCTCGTCGACCGCTGGCACACGCGATATCCCCACATCAAGCCGGCCTAGCAAAATCGACTGCGCTTCGCCGGTCGCAACACCAATGGCTGCTGCAGACGGGCAATCCAAAGCCGACCAGACGAATTCAGGCGCGATATGCGTCCCGTCATGGGAAAACGCCGCTGATGGCTGCCAATCAACTGCCGCATGTCCTGCACTTTCGCTGCCGGAAGGTGCCGACACGTCACCAGCAAACAGGCGCAAACCGTCATCCGGTTCCCGGTCCGGTCCACAAACAAAACAGGATGTAAACACATCCGTCGCTTCGCGGGTTTTTAGCCCGCGCCGCCCTGCCTCAATAGCAGCTTCATAGGCAACAAACGGCAATTTATTGTCGCGTGGCTGCGTCTCGCGCGCCTTCGCAACGATGTCATCGCCAGCATATAGCCCGTATGTCGCATCGGCCTCGGGCCTTATATCAAGCGGCGTGTCCAAAGGCGGTGGCTTTATAAGCGTCACCTCGCAAGGGGCCCCGACAGCCGTTGCAAACGCGCCCGCGACATAACCACCATTGCCCGAGTGCGGCGGGCCATTAAATTGCTGATCGATGATGATTTGTTGCTGCATGACCACTCCTTTTGGTGCCCCCTATAATAGCAAGTATCTGGGGTTATTTTACCCAAATATTCTGGTCCAAAGTTGATCCCACTTCAGCCCTTGCTGGGACAGCATAGAGGCCTATATGCCCTAGAGACACAGTAGAGGAATACCGATGCGTGATGATGTTTTAGAAACCGATTATCTTATCGCAGGAGCAGGCGCGATGGGCATGGCATTTGCCGACACCTTAGTGAGCGAAACCAAGGCAGATATGATCATGGTCGATCGTCATGCCAAGCCCGGTGGTCATTGGAACGTCGCCTACCCCTTCGTGCGCTTACATCAGCCATCAGCGTTTTTTGGTGTTGCATCGCGCGAATTGAGCCGGTTTGAAAAAGATCAGGTTGGCATGAATAAGGGGCTTTACGATCTCGCATCCGGCCCGGAAGTTAATGCCTATTTCGACGATGTTATGCAGCAAACCCTCCTCCCAAGCGGGCGCGTGCGTTATTTCCCAATGTCGGAATATCGCGGAGACGGAGTTTTTAAATCCATCACAAACGGGCGCGAAACAACAGTGAAGTATAAAAAATTTGTCGATGCCACGCGCCTGACCGTAGACGTGCCCGCTGAGCACACACCAGCATTTACTATTGCAGATGGTGTAAAGTTCATGCCGCTCAACAACCTGCCCAACCTGAAAGAAGCTCCGCGTGCATTTGTTGTCATAGGGTCGGGCAAAACCGGGATGGACGCATGTCTCTGGTTGCTTGAAACCGGCGTCGAACCTGACGCGATACGGTGGATTATGCCCCGCGATTCATGGATGCTGCCGCGCGAATTTGCACAACCGGCACCTGAGTTTTTCGCCAGCACATTTGGCAATCAGGCCAACCAATTCGAAGCCATTGCGGGTGCTGCAGACCTTGACGATATGTATGCCCGTCTTGAGGCCGCAGGCTGTGTTGTCCGCTTTGACGAAACAATCAAGCCCACAATGTTTCATGCCGCGACGATCTCGCAAGCTGAACTGCAAGCACTGCGCCGTATTAAAAATGTCGTGCGCATGGGGCGTGTCACAGCGCTTGAACGCGACTGCATTTTTCTGGAAGACGGCGAAATTGAGACCGCGCCAGATATTCTGCACATTGATTGCTCGGCCAGCCTGTCGCGCACCATGAAGACAATGGAGCCCAAGCCGGTATTTGACGGCAATATTATCACGCCCCAGACCGTGCGCTCATTCATGCCGGTTTTCAGCGGCTCTATGATTGCCTATGTCGATGCGCATTACACGGATGAAGAAGAAAAAAACAAGCTTTGCAGCGTTGTGCCGCTTCCTAATACAGCTGAAGATTTTGTCCATATGACGCTCGCCGCCATGATGAACCAGTTCACTTGGTCGCAAGATGACACACTTCGACGCTGGATACGCGAAAACAGGCTGGACGGCTTTTCGAAACTGACCCATGGTGTAGACCGCGATGATCAGGAAAAAATGGCAATATTGATGCGCTTGCGTGACAATGCGCCAAAAGCCGTTGGCAAATTAATGGAACTAGCAAGCGCGCTCTAAATCGATATTGGGGGGAACCAAAAATGGTCCAATTTCAAGTCCACAAGAACGATATTACTCAAACGCGATTGGTCGCTTCGGGAGATCAGGCTGATGCTTTTGACCTAGGAGATAGCGAAATCCTCGTCAAAGTCGAAAGATTTTCGTTTACCGCAAACAATGTGACCTATGGTGCGATCGGCGAGCAAATCGGCTACTGGCAGTTTTTTCCACCAGCCTTAAACGCTGGCGATAGCGCGGAAGATTGGGGCATCGTGCCGGTGTGGGGGTTTGCCGAAGTGGTTGTTTCTCATCACGATGCGATCAGCGTGGGCGAGCGTTTTTATGGTTATTTCCCGATGGCGAATTATTTGAAAATGCAACCCGATCGGATTGCCGATGATCGGCTGGTTGACGGCGCGGCACATCGCGCCGACCTACCGGCTGTTTATAATAACTATGACCGGCTTGGCGGCGCCGTTGGCAATCCGACACAAGATAATCTTCGAGCGCTGTTGAACCCGCTTTACGGCACGTCTTTTTGTCTTTGTGATGCCCTGCAAGAGGAAGATTTTCGCGGTGCAGAGCAACTTGTCGTTTTGTCAGCCTCTTCCAAAACGGCAATAGGAATGGCTTATGGCTTGGCACAAATTGAGGGCGTGCGCCCGGCAGTCGTCGGGCTCACATCGCCGGGCAATGCCGGATTTGTCGAGAAAGTCGGGGTTTATGACACAGTGTTGGGTTATGACCAGCTTGAGCAAATCGAAAACCGCCCCTCCCTGCTTGTCGATATGTCGGGCAATCGTGCGGTCATTGGCGCCGTCCACGGCTTGCTTGGGGACAATATGCTGTGGTGCCACAATGTCGGACTGACGCATTGGGACGATAGTTCAACCAAAGACGATCCGGCGGCTGCCCAGCTAATTCGCGATCGTAGCGCCATGTTTTTTGCGCCTGGGCATATTGCTATGCGCGCCAAAGAATGGGGCGCGACGTCATTCAACCAAAAAGTCGCAGGCTTTCTTGAAGGTGGCATGCAGCATGCGCGTGTTTGGATGGATGTTCACGAGACACAAGGCCTCGCAGCTTTTGCGGATATTTACGCGCGTGTCGTCAAAGGCGACCTACGCGCTGAAGAAGGCATCATCATCACACCTTAGTCGGCTATCCCAAAAAGTGAACTGGCAAAAACCCTGCCATCATTGTTATTGCGCTCCAAGCATTATGACACTGCCAAAACTTTTGCTGAGATGAGCGCGTCGATCTCATTTGTGTCATATCCGATTTCAGCCAATACTTCGCGCCCATGTTCACCCAGTTTAGGAGCTGG
>DKNW01000035.1 GCA_002469805.1 Rhodobiaceae bacterium UBA7378 | reverse complement strand
AGCTTGGAAGGCTGTTGCTCTACCATTGAGCTACACCCGCCGATCGCCGTCTGGCCCAAACGCCCAAGCCAACCCGGGCGGTCCCGATGGTGGAGGGAGTTGGATTCGAACCAACGTAGGCATAGCCAACGGGTTTACAGCCCGTCCCCTTTAGCCACTCGGGCATCCCTCCGCCCAGAAACCGAGCCAGTACTTAAACCCTTGAAAAAAGGGAGAAAGCGCGGGCTCCATCGAAAAAAATCATCTCCTAAGCCCAGTTTCGGGCGCTAGCAAAAAAGCACAAACACCCGCTCGCGCCCTTCCAAATATAAAAATAAGAGGACCGCGACCGAATGTTTGCACAACAATATCGCTAGCGTTATAAGGGTTTGCATGTCCAAGCGCAAGCCCAACAATCAGCGAAAAAATCGCAAATCCCCGAACACGCCCGACAATGACGATGGCTCCTGCCGGCTGTATGGCACGCATGCCGTGCATACCGCATTGCAAAATCCAGCGCGCCAAATCATTAAAATCTGGGCAACCACCAATGGTGCAAAGTCTATCGCGGCGTTTCCGCGGATCAAAAATGTGCCAATAACGCAGCAAACGCCTCAGGAATTGGCCCGATTACTGCCGCCAGATGCAGTGCATCAGGGCATTGTGGCCGATGTTGCGCCGCTGCCAGAAACAGCCCTTGAAACCGTGATGGAGACTGGCGGTTTAATTGTCGTCCTCGATCAGGTGGTCGACCCACGCAATGTTGGGGCAATTTTACGGGCCGCCGCCGCTTTTGGCGCCGCTGGCATCATTGTAACCCGCCACCACGCACCACCAGCTGAAGGCGCTCTAGCAAAAACGGCATCCGGTGCACTGGAAATCGTACCACTGATCCAAGTTGGCAATTTATCGCGCGCCCTCACCAAACTTGCTGATGCCGGATATCTGGTTCTGGGCCTTGATGAACATGGCGACCAGACCATTGATACGGTTGAAACCGGCCAGCCCATTGCGTGTGTCATGGGAGCGGAAGGCAAAGGCTTGCGTCGTCTGACGCGAGAAACCTGCACACAACTCGTGCGCCTGCCGACAGCTGAACCAGCACCGGGCACAGCCCTGCGCCCCGAATTTGTGACACTGAATGTGGCAACCGCAGCAGCAATCTCACTCTACGCCCTCACGCGGTAAAGCAGCGGCGCGTAAACGCATTTATTTAGAGCTTGTTGTGCGCGCCGTCGCACATTGGCTGCTTAGCTGTCGCTTTACACCCGCAGAAATACACTTCTGTGTCCTTATCCGCGGTATACTGTACCGGCTCGAAGCCTGTATCTTTATGCGCGCCGTCGCAAAATGGCTGGCGGGCAGACTTCCCGCAACTGCACCAGAAATAGGTCTTCCCCTGCTTAACTGATTGTTTATATGGTGCTTTTTGTGGTATTTCTGCTTGCGTCATGACCGTCTCCTTTTTCATATATCTATCGTGAAATATTGGCTTGATCCGTCACGATATACCTGCACGATCATAATCACGATCGCAACACGCCATCAAGGAGGGAAACAATGACCACACCAACCATTCCTACATTGGAAAAAGTTATGACCATGACGGCTTCCATCGACCCGCCGCAACAGGTCGGCCATGATCTAAGCATCTATAACGTGCCTGACGGCACAATTGTCGGCGACGGCTTTACCGCCAAAATTATTGCGCCTTCCGCTGACTGGGCCCGCCCCATCAGCGATACGGTGTTGGGTTTGGATGTCCGGTTGAGCGCACAAACCGAGACAGGTCATTATCTTTATCTCACCTATTTTGGGCGCGTCTGCGTGAACGAAGCTGTGGCCGAAAAAATGGCCTCCGGCACGGAAATCCATGGATCGGAGATGTATTTCACTACCAACCCCATCGTCAAAACCAATGATCCGGCGCTAGCATGGATGAACGACACGATATTTGTCGGGAAGATGCAACGCAACATCACAGCTGGCGCACATGGGCAAGGACACCTTGTGTATGACGTTTATAAAGTCGTCTGAGTTTATGATGCCCTTTAAGTCGTTTGATTTAAGTCACCTCGCCCGGAAATAAAAAAAGCCCCGCCATAGGGCGGGGCTTTAATTTCAAACCTGAGTATAAACTATTGCAGGTTTTCGATGATGGTTACATTGGCCATGCCACCACCCTCGCACATTGTTTGCAGGCCGTATTTACCGCCCTTGCGCTTTAGCGCATGCACCAACGTCGTCATCAGCTTTGTGCCCGAGCCGCCCAGCGGGTGACCTAACGCAATCGCGCCGCCATGTACGTTCAAACGCTCTTCGTCAACACCCAGCTCTCTAGCAAAAGCAACCGGCACAGACCCAAAAGCCTCATTAACTTCGTACACATCGATGTCATCGACGGACATGCCGGTTTTATCCAGCGCGCGCTTAACCGCAGGAATCGGCGCTTCAAGCATGATAACCGGGTCATGACCCAGAACGGACAGATGGATGATTTTTGCCAATGGCTTGACACCCATTTTCTTCAAACCGTCTTCGTTAACGATCATCACACCCGATGCACCGTCACAAATTTGGCTCGACGACGCCGCGGTGATAACACCACCCTCGGCAAGCAACTTCACACCCTGAATACCCTCAAGGCTGGCGTCAAAGCGAATGCCTTCATCGACCTTGTGCAATTCCGTTTCGCCGTCTTCATTAGTAACTTCAACGGGCAGAATCTCTTCTTCAAAAGCACCTGCCTGCGTTGCAGCGATCGCGCGTTCGTGACTCCGATAGGCATAGGAATCGATATCGTCTCTGGTCAGCTCATATTTTTTGGCAACCATTTCGGCACCGGCAAACTGGCTGAACTGGACGTTCGGATATTTTTCTTTCATCTCTTCGCTGACATAAAAGCCATGGCCTTCTTTAAAAGGCAATGAAATCGGCAGGCCCATCGGCACACGGCTCATGCTCTCGACACCGGCGGCGATGACGCAATCCATCGTGCCAGACATCACAGCCTGTGCCGCGAAATGAATACTCTGCTGGCTCGAACCACACTGACGATCGACAGATGTCGCCGGTACGCTTTCCGGCAGGCGCGATGACAAAACAGCGTTACGGCCAATATTGGCTGCCTGTTCACCGGCCTGACCGACGCAACCCATGATCACGTCCTCGACCATTTCAGGGTTGGCTCCAGAGCGATCCAAAAGTTCATTGATAACCTGACCGGCGAGATCTGCCGGGTGCCAGTCTTTGAGTTTGCCGTCGCGTCGCCCACCGGCGGTACGAACAGCTGCTACGATATATGCTTCAGCCATGTCTTACTCCCATAAAATTATCTACGGTTGGTTTACCAAAAGGTGACGGGTGACGACAAGCTATAATTCCCGGTCATCAATTTCAGCCATGCACAAATAGGGTTTTATTTTATCGCCTTTGCGCTTACCGTACCGGCATCTTAATTTTGGTTCTTTCAGGGGAGAGAGAAATGAAAACGCGTATCACAGAACTTTTTGGCATTGAGCATCCTGTTATTCAGGGTGGCATGCACCATGTCGGTTTCGCTGAAATGGCGGCAGCGGTGTCAAATGCTGGTGGCCTTGGCATTATTACAGGGCTAACGCAGCGCACGCCAAAAGATTTGGCGAATGAAATTGCTCGTTGCAAAGACATGACTGACAAGCCGATCGGCGTGAACCTAACCTTCCTGCCAGGCTTTGCGGACCCCGATTATCCAGGCTACATCGAGGCAATCATCGCGCAGGGCGTCAACATTGTTGAAACAGCTGGCCGCAGCCCCGAACAATATATGCCGACGCTAAAAGAAGCCGGCATCAAAGTTATTCACAAATGCACATCCGTTCGTCACTCGCTGAAGGCCGAAAAAATCGGCTGCGATGCAGTCAGTGTTGACGGGTTCGAATGCGGTGGACATCCGGGCGAAGACGATATCCCGAACATGATCTTGCTGCCGCGCGCTGCCGAAGAACTGAGCATACCGTTTGTCGCTTCCGGCGGCATGGGCAATGCCAAACAGCTGGTCGCTGCATTGGCGCTAGGCGCAGATGGCATTAATATGGGCACGCGGTTCATCGCAACCAAGGAAGCCCCGGTTCACCAGAACGTGAAGGATGCGCTGGTGGCTGCCTCAGAACTCGACACGACGCTGATCATGCGCCCACTGCGCAACACAGAGCGCGTGCTAAAAAACGATGCCGTAAACCGCATTCTCGAAAAAGAGAAATCGCTGGGCGATGGCATCAAAATCAACGACATCATGGATGAAGTTGCCGGTGTGTATCCCAAAATCATGTCTGATGGTGATATGGATGCGGGTGCGTGGAGTTGTGGCATGGTCGCTGGGCTCATCCACGATGTACCAAGCTGTCAGGATCTGATCGACGCCATGATGAAAGAAGCTGACGAGATTATTAAATCGCGCCTGTCGCAATTTGCCGCTTAGTCAAACCAAAAGCTAACAGGCATAACCAAAATTCCAGCGGG
>DKNW01000088.1 GCA_002469805.1 Rhodobiaceae bacterium UBA7378 | reverse complement strand
TTGGTGATGTAGTCATCCGCGCCCATTTTGAACCCGAACACTTCGTCGATTTCATCATCCTTTGAGGTCAGGAAAACAACCGGCATATTGCTGGTTTGGCGCAATTTCCGCAGTAGCTCAAGCCCGTCCATGCGGGGCATTTTAATATCGAAAACGCCGATATCCGCAGGCTGTGTCTCCAGTGCGGCGAGCGCGGAATGGCCGTCGGTATAACTGCGCACGCGGAAGCCGTCAGCCTCAAGCGCAATGCGCACAGATGCCAGAATATTGGCATCATCATCCACCAGAACAATCTCAGTCATCGGCCCTCTACATCACTTCCTTAAGCTGTTCTGGGCGTCCCGCGCGCGTGTCGGTTTGCGCCCTTTCACGGCTGGTAAAAACATTAACACGAATTGTGGTTATCGTGTGGCAGTCTGCTTGCACTGCTGCGTCATTGTGCATATAGTCGCGCTTCGAAACTTGTGGTTTTACGCGGCGGGAGGAGCAATCCGTAATGAAACAGAGTGGCTTTCATATCAGTAAAAATGGCATTGACGGACAAGGGCTTGGCAAAGCTAAGGCTGTCCATTGGAACCTGCGCCCTGCCGAAATTTATGAAATGGCGCTGGCCCGCGGCGAAGGTGAAATTGCCGGAAACGGCCCGCTGCTCGTCAAAACAGGTCAACATACCGGCCGGTCAGCGCAAGATAAATTTATCGTGCGCGATGCAACCACCGAAGATTGCGTGTGGTGGGACAATAATAAGTCAATGACGCCTGAGAATTTCGACGCATTGCTGGCCGACATGCTCGACCATGCCGATGGCAAAGAATTGCTGGTGCAGGACTTGTTCGGCGGTGCCGACATAACCCACCGCCTGGCCACGCGTGTTGTAACGGAACTAGCTTGGCATTCGCTATTTATTCAAAACCTGCTGATTGAGCCAGAGCACGAAGAACTGGACAATTTTGATCCTGAGTTCGTGATTATGAATTTCCCCAGCTTTAAAGCTGACCCGGCCCGCCATGGCAGCCGCACCGAAACCGTGATTGCCGTCAATTTCGATCGCAAAATCGTTCTAATTGCCGGTACATCCTATGCTGGAGAGACTAAAAAGTCAGTATTTTCAATGCTTAACTTCACATTGCCGGCCAAGCGTGTCATGCCGATGCACTGTTCGGTGAATGAAAGCAAAGACGGCGACGCGGCCGTCTTTTTTGGTTTGAGCGGCACGGGTAAAACAACGCTTTCTGCGGACCCCAATCGTATTCTTGTCGGCGATGACGAGCATGGCTGGTCGGAGAATGGCGTGTTTAATTTCGAAGGCGGCTGTTATGCCAAAATGATCAATCTCTCTCCGGAAGCCGAGCCGGAAATTTACGCCACAACCCAGCGTTTTGGCACGGTTCTGGAAAATGTTGTCATGGACCCTGAAACCCGCGAACTGGACTTTTTCGACAATTCGCTGGCAGAAAACTCTCGTGGTGCCTACCCGCTTTCCTTTATTCCGAACGCGTCTGACACAGGCCGCGCCGGGCATCCGAGCAATATTATCATGCTGACCGCCGATGCATTCGGCGTACTGCCCCCAATTGCGCGCCTGACGCCAAGTCAGGCCATGTATCATTTCTTGTCAGGCTATACAGCCAAAGTGGCTGGCACCGAAAAAGGTGTTACCGAGCCGGAGGCCACTTTCTCAACATGCTTTGGCGCGCCGTTTATGCCGCGCCACCCATCAGAATATGGCAACCTGCTGCGCGACTTAATTGCTGAACACGGCGCAAGCTGCTGGCTGGTTAATACCGGCTGGACGGGTGGTGCCTATGGCACTGGAAACCGCATGCCAATTCGCGAGACCCGCGCATTATTATCAGCCGCACTGGATGGCAGCTTAAACGAGGTCGATTTCCGCACGGATGAGAATTTCGGCTTTGATGTGCCGGTTTCGGTGCCCGATGTCGATACATCAATCTTGAACCCACGCGATACATGGGCCGATCCTTCAGCGTATGATGAACAGGCCGCCAAGCTAGTTGGTATGTTTGTTGAAAACTTCGACAAATTCATCGAGCATGTTGATGATAATGTGCGTGCAGCGGCTCTTGCGGCTGAATAGTATTACTTATTCTTCTTTAATTTTCAATTTAGTATCTAATTTGAATTTTATTGAAGGCATTAATAATACTATATTGTAGTTTAGTGAGCTTCATCCCAGTTTTCTGCGGCGCAGGCATCAACCACCAGCGGCACTGACAGCGTCAAGCGAGGCTGGCATGCCTGTTCCATAACTGTGCTCACATGCGCAATAAGCGCATCGGCCTCTTCTTCGGCAACCTCAAAAATTAACTCGTCATGCACCTGCAACAGCATACGAGCGCTGGGCAGCTTTGCCAGCGTATCGGGCAGGCGTATCATGGCACGCCGGATAATATCAGCCGCCGTGCCTTGGATGGGCGCATTGATAGCTGCACGTTCGGCAAAGGCACGTCGCGCCGGTATTTTGGCGTCAATCTCCCGCAAATGTACCTTCCGGCCAAACAGGGTGGAAACATAACCTTGCGCGCGGGCCTCGGTTTTCGTGGCTTCCATATAATCCTTGATGCCCGGAAATTTTTCGAAATAGGCGTCGATATAGGCCGCGGCCTCACTGCGCGATATGCCGAGCTGGTTTGCCAGACCAAAAGCGGAGATGCCGTATATAATGCCGAAATTAATCGCCTTGGCCCGGCGGCGCACATCTGGTGCCATATCAGCCACCGGCACGCCGAACATTTCCGACGCTGTCATGGCATGAATATCCAACCCGTCGGCAAAGGCTTGCCGCAAACTGTCGATTTGTGCCATATGCGCCAAAATACGCAATTCAATCTGGCTGTAATCGGCACTCACCAACTTATTACCCGCCGCAGCCACAAACGCCGTGCGAATGCGCCGGCCATCCTCGGTGCGCACCGGAATATTTTGTAGGTTCGGGTCAGATGAAGACAGCCGCCCCGTGGTTGTCGAAGCCATTGAATAAGATGTATGGATCCGGCCCGTGTCAGGATTAATGAAATCGGGCAGCGCATCGGTATAGGTCGACTTTAACTTTGCAAGGGCGCGCCAGTTCAAAACCGTCGCTGCCAGGTCATTGCCGCCTTCCGCCAGCCCCTCCAGCACTTCGGCACCCGTGGCCCATGCGCCGGTTTTCGTCTTTTTGCCGCCCGCCAATCCCATTTTGTCAAACAGAATGTCGCCAAGCTGTTTCGGGCTGGCAATATTGAATTGCTCTCCGGCGAGCTTATATATCCCGTCTTCCATCGCCGCCATTTTTTGGGCAAATTCACCCGAAAGTCGCGACAACACCGTGCGATCGATCAGCACGCCTTCGCGTTCCATGTCCGTTATCACCTGGATCAGCGGGCGCTCGGTGCTTTCATACACACTGGCCACACCTTCTGGCGCTAACCGTGGCTTTAAATGATGCCAGAGCCGCAACGTTATATCCGCATCTTCAGCCGCATAGCGGGTTGCCTCGTCAACAGGCACGCGGTCAAATGTGATCTGCGATTTACCCGTACCCAGCAATTCCTTAATCGGGATCGGCGTATGATCGAGAAAACGCTGCGCCAGCTCGTCCATCCCATGGCTATGCGCGCCCGCGCCCAGCGCATAAGAAATCAGCATTGTGTCGTCAACTGGCGCGACCCCCACACCACGACGGCCAAGGACTTGCAGGTCAAATTTGGCGTTTTGCAGTATTTTCAAAACCGACGCATTTTCCAGAAGCGGCGACAAGATATCGAGTACGGTTTTCTCGTCCAGTTGTTCGGGCGTCTCGGCGCCAAGGTCAAGCCCGTCACCAACCCCATGCGCGAGCGGGATATAACACGCATCTCCGGGGGCGACAGCCAATGACACACCAACAAGCCGACATTGCATCGTATCCAGACTATCGGTTTCGGTATCTACCGCAACAACGCCCGCTTCAACAGCCCGGGCAACCCAATTTTGCAGCTCTTCTATTTGGGTTACACACGCATAGCTTGAAATATCGAGCGCGGGCAGGTCACCCGGCGGCGGGCGATGGCCTCCTACTAGGTCGGCCTGTGTAGCATCCTTTTCCGGTACCGCCGGATCAAGACTACGTGCCATCAGCGCGTCAGTCGCCTCATGCGCATCGGCATCCATATCATAACGCTCGGCCATACGGCGGGTTAGCGTATTGAACTCCATCGCCTTCAGAAAGCCGATTAATGTGCCAGCAAGTGGCGTCTGGCGACCCATTTCAGCCAGCGCAACGGGCATGGGCGCGTCGCGGCGCAAAGTTACAAGCTCGCGGCTTATGCGCGCTTGATCAGCAAAATTCACAAGGTTCTCACGTCGCTTGGGTTGTTTGATTTCATCAGCCCGGGCTAGCAAACCGTCCAGATCGCCATAATCGCCGATCAGTTGCGCCGCCGTCTTAATACCGATCCCCGGTACACCCGGCACATTGTCCACGCTGTCGCCAGCCAACGCCTGCACGTCAATCACGCGTTCAGGGCCAACGCCGAATTTCTCGACCACGGCATCAGCATCGATCTTCTTATCTTTCATTGTGTCGACCATATCGACCGTGCCGCCGACCAGCTGCATCAGGTCTTTATCAGATGACACAATCGTGACGCGCGCGCCGGCTTGAGCCGCAGTGTCGGCATATGTGGCAATTAGGTCGTCCGCCTCGAAGCCTTCTTTTTCGATAGCCGGGATGTTGAACGCCCGCACAGCTTCGCGTACCAACGGAAATTGCGGTACCAAATCTTCGGGTGCCGGCGGCCGGTGCGCTTTGTATTCTGGGTAGATGTCATTTCTGAAACTGCGCCCGGATGCATCGAATATCACAGCCAGATGCGTCGGTGTTTCGGCCTCATTCATTTCGTCGAGCAATTTGACCAGCATATTGCAAAAGCCCGACACCGCGCCGACGGGCAATCCGTCTGATTTACGGGTCAAAGGCGGCAGGGCGTGATAGGCCCGGAAAATATAACCAGAGCCGTCTACCAGATAGAGGTGATCGCCAGCGCCGAGTTGGGGGGCAGATGCCATGGGAATATCCTTGTGCAACTTGAAGTCACCAAATTTTAGCAGAGATCACGCCTGAAAGAACCCGCCGTCAAATTCCGTCCCCAAGAACTGTCAGGCCGTTTGCCGAACCCCTGCATCAAGTGCTACATGGTGGGGAGGAGTTTATCATGCGTCATGACCAGCAACCGCCTGTCGCGCTTTCCGCGCGCGGGCTTGAAAAGACCTATAAGGCCGGCGGCAACCAGCCTGCCAAGCAGGCGTTGAAAGGTGTAGACCTCGACATTCCGCGCGGCGCCATTTTTGGATTATTGGGGCCCAATGGCGCGGGTAAATCCACCTTTATCAATATTTTGGCAGGGCTGGTTATTAAGTCTTCCGGCAGTGCTAATATCTGGGGTTTCGACATTGATGCCAACCCTCGCCAAGCGCGGGCCTCGATCGGTATCGTGCCACAAGAACTCAGTATCGACCCGTTTTTCACACCAGCGGAGATTATGAACCTGCAAGCCGGGCTATATGGCGTGCCCCGCCGCCAGCGGCGAACCATGGAAATTCTGTCTGCCATGGGGCTGGCCGATAAAGCCCAAGCCTATGCGCGCACGCTGTCGGGAGGTATGCGCCGCCGGCTTCTTGTCGCCAAAGCCATGGTTCATAACCCGCCTGTACTGGTTTTGGACGAGCCGACCGCGGGCGTGGACATCGAACTGCGCCGGCAGCTCTGGGATTATGTGATTGAGCTGAACCGGCAGGGTGTCACGATTATGCTCACCACGCATTATCTTGAAGAGGCCGAGGAACTTTGCGACACGATTGGCATTATCGATAATGGCACGCTGGTTGCCTGCGATAGCACACAGAATTTGTTGCACCAGATTGATAACAAAACCCTTGTCATCCGGCCATCGGCACAGCTGGACGCTGCACCCATCATTAGCGGTCTCGATTGCATATTGCGCGATGATGGCCAGCTGGCCGTGCAGTATAATCCAGGCCAGCAAGCAGCCGGTGACGTGCTTGCGCAAATTCAGGGTAGTGGCATTGAAATAGCCGATATTGGCAGCGAGGGCGCCGATCTTGAAACTGTGTTTATGAAACTGACCGGGCCGTCGTCGCTTTAAGCGAGCCCGCAAAGGGATAGCCAAATACATCACGACTGGCTATAAACCGAATAGAGCACCCGTAGCTCAGCTGGATAGAGCGCTGCCCTCCGAAGGCAGAGGTCAGAGGTTCGAATCCTCTCGGGTGCGCCAGTCATGCAAACGAAAATGCCTGCAAAAACCAGCAAAACCGCTGGAATCTTGAACACGGTATTGGCTACTGGCTTATCTGTCAAATTCGCCAGGAAGGTCTGCAAGGGGTGCTACTGGGACCTTAGTGGAGCATAATTGGAGCAGCGAAGTTTTACCTTAAGCTCTGAGAAAGCCTGCTCTGCACCTGCTCTAACGCGTCCCTGAAATCAGCATTCGTATTC
>DKNW01000037.1 GCA_002469805.1 Rhodobiaceae bacterium UBA7378 | reverse complement strand
TGCCCTGCTTGGTGTCAAAAAGACTGCCGGCGATGCCGAACTAAAATCAGCCTATCGCAAATTGGCAAAGCAGTATCACCCGGACGTTAATCCGGGCGACGCAGCAGCTGAACTTAAATTCAAAGAAGTTTCAGAAGCCTATGACATTTTGAAAGACCCCCAAAGCCGGGCTGCCTATGACCAGTTTGGTCATGCCGCCTTTGAGGGCGGCAATGGGCCGTCAGCAGGCGGCGGTGCCGGCGGGGGCTTTTCGAACTTTGGCGATTTCGGCGGCATGGGCGATATTTTCGAAGAATTTTTTGGCGGCGGGCGCGGTGGTCGTCGCCGACAGCAGCGCCGTGGCACGGATCTGCGCGCCGAAATAAACATCTCATTGGAAGAAGCCTATGACGGTACTGAGCGGCAGATTAACCTTACCCGTGCCGTGGCGTGCGAAGCATGCGATGGTAGCGGTGCACGGGCGGGCACATCGGCCAGCACATGCGGCACATGTAATGGCCACGGAAAAGTGCGCGCGCAACAAGGATTTTTCATGGTTGAGCGCCCGTGTCATACCTGCCAAGGCTCTGGACAGGTTATCACCGATCCATGTTTGTCATGCGCCGGACAGGGCCACAAACAAAAAGCGCGCACATTATCTGTCAGCGTGCCTGCCGGCGTTGAAGACGGCACCCGCATTCGCCTGTCAGGCGAAGGTGATGCGGGCGAGCGCGGCGCCGTGGCGGGTGACCTCTATGTGTTTGTGAATGTCCAGACGCACAGCTATTTGCAGCGCGACGGAGCTGACCTTTTCTGTGCCATGCCAGTGCCTTTCGGCCTCGCGGTTAAAGGCGGTGCGCTTGATGTGCCTTTGCTGGACGGCAAGCGCGTGAAGCTGACCATTCCCGCTGGTGCCCAAACCGGACAGCAATTTCGTTTGCGCGGAAAAGGCATGCCAGTTTTGCGGGCACGCAGCCATGGCGATCTGTACATACAAATTGATGTCGAGATGCCCCGCAAGCTGAGCCGAAACCAACAAAAATTGCTGGATGCCTTCGAAGCCAGCCTCGAAGATGGTAATTATCCAGGCGTCGCAGAGTTCAAGGCCCGCAGCAAAAGCTAATAGCCCCAGGGCAAAAGCTAATAGTGCGGCGCGGCGCGGCCTGCTATATAAGAAACCATGAGACTTTTGGTAAATGGATGCGCAGGACGCATGGGCCGGACACTGGTCCGGTTGATTAATGACACCCCTGCGCTTGACCTACATGGCGGCCTTGAGGGGCCTGATCACCCGGACATGGGAACTGATCTCGGCACGCTGGCGGGCCTTCCGGCGCTCGGGCTGGCCTTGGGCGGCGATGCGCTGGAGTTGATTGCCGGCGCCGACGCTGTTATTGATTTTTCAACACCGGCTGCCACGCTTGAAATGGCGAGTTTGTGCGCACAGGCGCGTATCGTTCACGTCATCGGAACAACGGGGTTTAGTGACGAAGACAACGCCTCCCTCGCCGCGGCTGCCCGACACGCGACACTCGTGAAATCAGGTAATATGAGCCTAGGCGTAAACCTTATGGCCGCGTTGGTGCGCCAAGCAGCTCAAGCGCTGGGCGATGATTGGGATATTGAAATTTTGGACATGCACCACCGCCACAAGGTCGACGCACCATCCGGCACGGCGCTTTTGCTGGGCGAGGCAGCGGCCGACGGGCGCGACATTAACTTGGCGGAAAAGCGCGATAGCGGGCGCGATGGCGTGACCGGCGCACGCGCTGCTGGTGCTATCGGCTTTGCCGTTCTGCGTGGCGGCTCAGTTATCGGGCATCATGACGTTATTTTCGCAGGTGACGACGAGCAAATCATTCTCGGCCACCGCGCAGAGTCACGCGATATTTTTGCACGCGGCGCGCTCAAGGCTGCGCGATGGGCCCATGGGCGTGGCCCCGGGCTTTTTTCCATGCAGGATGTGCTCGGTATTTCTTAGGCAGTGCATTGCTCAAATAATCGTTTTTTTCAGACAAGGTTTTTCAATTTTCGGGGATCGCAAATATGAGCCAACTAATTCTCGTCCGTCACGGCCAGAGTGAGTGGAACCGGCAAAACCTGTTCACCGGATGGCGCAACCCAGACCTAACAGAGCAAGGCGTTCGCGAGGCTCGCAATGCAGGTAAAGCACTGAGGGCCGAAGGTATCCGCTTTGACATTGGCTTCACATCCGAGCTGATGCGGGCACAAAAAACCTGCTCACTTTTGCTGGATGAACAGGGCCAGACAGATTTGGAGGTGATCAGGAACGTGGCGCTTAACGAGCGCGATTATGGCGACCTATCGGGCCTCAATAAAGATGATGCGCGCGAAAAATGGGGCGAAGACCAAGTTCATATCTGGCGGCGCTCCTATGACACGCCGCCACCCGGTGGTGAAAGCCTAAAGGACACAGCCGAAAGGGTATTGCCTTATTTTAATGCCGAGATCATGCCGCATATTCACGCCGGCGAGAGCGTTCTGGTTGCCGCGCATGGCAACTCGCTGCGCGCGCTTGTTATGGTTCTGGACGTGTTAAGCGAGGACGAAATTACGGGCGTCAACATCGCGACGGGAGAGCCTTATATTTACGACCTCATGGCTGATGGCAGCGTGACCAGCAAACGCATTTTGCCAGTTGGCTAATTCTCTCACGAGTTAAGCGCAACGCCTTCCGCCGCCAGCACGCGGGCTTTTATTTGCAAGCCCCAGCGATACCCGTTCAAACTCCCATCTGCGGCAAGCACACGGTGACAAGGCACCAAAAGCGAAACCGGATTTGAGCCAACTGCGCGACCCACAGCCCGCGGCGCAGAATTAACCGCATCAGCAATGTTTTTATAGCTAACAATTTGCCCGTGCGGGATATCCAACAAAGCCTGCCAGACACGGTGCTGAAACGCGGTACCCGAAAGCGCGAGCGCAGCTGGCGCGTGGCATGCACGCGCCGCAACCTGCCCGACACCAGTCGAATCTTCCTGCCATGCCGCCGGTTGCCATTTTTTGTCAAGATCAACGCGAATTTGCGCCGCCTCCCGTGCGTCGCAAAAGCCCCAGAAAACGATGTCAGGGCCGCGCATAATAACGAAAGCTGGCCCGTAAGGAGTGGCACAGTCCATGCCATATCGAAATGTTTGACCACGAAACGCCTTGTAGGAAACAAATGAGACACGTTGCGAAATTTGAGTATCTGCGTGCAATGCGCCCTGCTTACCGCTTTGATCCGTGCTGTGATGCATATTTTGATGGGCCATGTTTTTCCCCCTATTTTTTGTCAGGCTGGCACTTTTCACTATCCGAGTCAAAATAGGTTGGGGAAAAGCCTAGGCGTGGCGCGTGCGAAACTCCGATAATGTGCGCTCCAGCGTCGCCGCCAGCGACCCGCGCTCCTCCGGAGCCAAAAACCCGCCAAGCGTGACCTTCTGCCCATGCGACGACAAAAATAGATCACCTGGAATGTCAGGATCGACCCGATTTTTCTCAAGGCGGATGCGCACCCAATACGGGTCGAAAGCCCAATCACGCACTTGGCCGCCCGGGGTCACTTTGGACAGCACCAGCCGCCCGTCACGCATTTCCAGCATTTCATAGCGCCGCCCGCGCCGGTAATTAACACGAAACGCCCAATACAGCAGCAAAATATCCAGGCCGAAAAACCCAAAAACCGGCCATGCGCCGATCGCCAGAAAAAATCCGCCCGCCACCAAACAAATGGCCGCGAACAAGACCATTAATATGGTGAAGCCCTGGCGTGACAGCGAGATGTTCGGGCGCAGCACCAGCTGGAAATTATCAGGCAATGTGGTGATATCATACATGACCATCAATCTAGCGCGCCCAAAGCCCGACGCAAGACACCTTGCCTGCGACGAATTTGCGCTACCGTCACGCTGAGGCTAAAGTGCGTCGCATGAAAAAAGCCGACATCCCTGTATTTTTCGAGCGCCTCTCGGCGGCAGACCCGGAACCGCAAACCGAACTGGCTTTCATCAACCATTTCACCCTGCTCGTCGCCGTTGTGCTCTCCGCACAAGCGACGGATAAAGGGGTCAATAAAGCAACCGGGCCGCTATTTGCCGTCGCCGACACCCCCGAAGCCATGGCCGCTCTGGGCGAAGATCGCATCCGCGCTTACATCAAAACCATCGGGCTTTACCGCAATAAGGCGAAAAATGTGCATGCGCTGTCAGTCATGTTGCGCGACAGATTTAACAGCGAAGTGCCCCAAGACAGGGACACACTGATGCGCCTACCTGGGGTTGGCCGAAAAACCGCAAATGTCGTAATGAACGAAGCGTTCGGTGTGGCAACCTTTGCGGTGGACACGCATGTGTTCCGGCTTGGTAACCGAACCGGCCTCGCACCCGGCAAAACTGTGTTGGAGGTGGAGAAAAAGCTGGAAAAACGGGTACCCGAACCCTATCGTCTGCATGCACATCACTGGTTGATTTTGCATGGGCGATATATTTGCGTGGCGCGAAAGCCAAAATGTGGCACCTGCACAGTACGCGATTTGTGCCGCTACAAGGCAAAAACCGCCTAGCCAACACCGCGTTCTATCGCGACCCGAATTTTATCAGGAGTTGTTTCATGTCAGCGTCTTCCCCTTCAAAACGTCCCCTCATTACTGGTATGGGCGCGGCCCTCGTCGATCTTTTTGCCGATGTCGATGATGCCACGCTAGAAAATCTAGGCAGCCCCAAAGGGTCCATGACCCTCGTTGACCCCCCACGTGCAGCTGAACTGAGTGCCGGCGTTGACATTCACACACACCGGCCCGGTGGGTCAGCCGCAAACACGGTGGCCGGTCTTGCTGGTTTGGGCATGGCTGGCGGGTTTATCGGCAAGGTTGGCGATGACGCGCTGGGACAGATTTTCACGGCCAGCATGACAGATCTCGGCGTCACATTTCCTGTGACCCCATGCGATGCCAGTGTCCATCCGACAGGGAACTGTCTCGTGCTCGTCACCCCCGACGCAGAGCGCACCATGCACACATTGCTGGGCGCGTCGGTGACAACCGCCTCGGAAGATTTGCGTACCGACATGCTGGACGCGACCGGCATTTTATTTTGCGAGGGCTATGTTTGGGATAGCCCGACAGCCCGCGAGGCATTTTTACATGCCGCCGCGCACGTCAAAGCTGGTGGCGGGAAAATCGGTTTTTCGCTCTCAGATAGTTTTTGTGTCGAACGCCATCGAGAAGATTTTTTGAAATTATTCGAAAACGATATCGATATCCTACTTGCCAACACCGCCGAGGCGACAACCTTGCTGGGCGTAGACCAGATGGACGATGTCGTCACCGCTATGCACGAGGCCAGAGTTGATGGCGCAATAACATCCGGGCCCGAGGGGGCGGTAATTGTAAGCGGTGATGAGGTGGTCAGTGTGCCCGCGCGCGCAGTCGACAAGGTGGTCGATCTAACCGGTGCTGGCGACCAGTTTGCGGCAGGCTACCTGTGTGGCGTCGCCACCGGACGCGACCCTGAGACTTGCGGCACGATGGGGGCATTGGCCGCATCGGAAGTTATTCAACACTTCGGCCCGCGCCCCGAAGCCGGACTAATTGAGGTGTTTGCTGCAAACGGCCTACCTGTTTCCTGACTATTTATGGAATAACCGCTGACCGGGCAATTATATTTTGCGCAACAATACCTGATCGATGGCATGATCCGGCGCTTTGTGAAGTACGAGATCAGCGCGGCCCCGTGTCGGCAGAATATTTTCCTTTAAATTGGCCAGATTAATGCGCCGCCAGATGTCGCGCGCAGTATCAACGGCTTCGGCTTGCGTCAACTCGGCATAGCGATGGAAATAAGCCCCCGGCTCACGAAATGCTGTTTTCTTAAGCGATAAAAAACGCTCAACATACCACTCCTCAATCACCTGCTCACCAGCATCAATATAAATCGAGAAATCAAAAAAATCGGACACCACTGTTGTGTCATCGGGTGCGCCACTGCCCTGCTGTGTATTTTTGCCGCCCGTTGCCGGCTGTAGCACATTCAACCCCTCGACAATCAGAATGTCTGGATGGGTCACAGATATTTTTTCATCTCTCAAGATATCATACGCATTATGCGAATAAACCGGCGCCTCGGCCTTTGCAGTACCCGATTTTACCGCCGTCAAAAAAGTGAGCAGACTTTTCAAGTCAAATGATTCTGGAAACCCTTTGCGTTGCATCAGCCCGCGTTCTTCCAGCACAGCATTGGGGAAAAGAAAACCGTCAGTCGTGATCAGATCAACCTTCGGATGCGACGGCCATCGCGCCAACATCTCGCGCAAAATACGCGACGTCGTACTTTTTCCGACAGCCACCGAGCCGGCAACCCCTATGATATAAGGTACTTTGACCTCCTGCCCGAGAAATTCGTTGGTGGCCCCGTATAATTCTTGAGCGGCTTCGACATACAGATTAAGGAGGCGAGAGAGCGGCAGGTAAATCTCTTCGACCTCGCGCAGAGATATGGTTTCCCCCAAGCCTCGCAGCTTAACAAGATCATCCTCATTGAGCGTCAGTTCAGCACCTTCGCGCAAACGCGACCACTCCTGCGCGGAAAATTCACGATATGGTGATGTTAAGGCCCTAACATGCTCACTCATTTTTCCACTTCCTGTTACGCGACGAGATAATCGCCCGCCGCCTCTTCTGTACGGCTGTTCCGGCGAGAGGTGTTGTTAATCACCGCGTGTCGCTTTTTCAACCAGTCCAGACGTGCCGGCACGCCGCGCCAACTCATCCATCAACTGTTCCAGCGTAACACCCCGCGCCACCAGTACAACAAGCAGATGATAGAGAAGGTCGCCCGCCTCTCCAATCAGCGCAGCGTCATCATCGCTCAAGGCCGCAACGATAGTTTCGGCGGCCTCCTCGCCCAGCTTGCGGGTTGCACGCGGCAAATCGGCCAATAGCTGGGCCGAATAACTATCACCAGGATCAGCAGTTTTCCGCGTCTCAATGGTGGCAAAAAGCTCTCCAAGCTGTTGCACGTTCATGTCGGGTTTCATGTCGGGTTTTGCCATTTCAAGCTCCTTTCCCACTAGGCTATCACGACGCCAACCGCACCGGGATACCGGCATCGGCCATTGCCTGTTTTGCTTCGGCAATCGTATAGGTGCCAAAATGAAATATCGAAGCGGCAAGCACGGCGTTGGCATGGCCCTCGCGCACACCGGCAACCAAATCATCTAACGCACCAACGCCCCCCGAAGCGATAACCGGCACCCGCACACGATCTGACACGGCGCGTGTGAGAGCGAGGTCGAAACCGCTTTTCGTGCCGTCGCGGTCCATTGACGTCAGCAAAATCTCGCCTGCGCCCCGCCCAGCCATATCATCGGCAAATGCCAGCGCATCAATACCGGTTGCTTGGCGTCCACCATGGGTAAAGATTTCCCATTTATTATCTTGGGTTTTTTTGGCGTCGATCGCGACCACAATGCATTGCGATCCGAATTTTGCCGCAGCGCGCGAAATGACCTCAGGCTCCCGCACCGCTGTTGTGTTGAACGATACTTTATCAGCGCCAGCCAGTAGAAGGCTGCGCACATCTTCCTCGCTGCGCACGCCCCCACCAACGGTAAGTGGCATAAAGCATTGTTCGGCTGTCCGGCGCACAACATCGATCAATGTCGCGCGATTTTCATGGCTGGCCGAAATATCGAGGAAGCATAATTCGTCCGCACCGGCGGCGTCATAGGCACGCGCTGCTTCAACCGGATCACCGGCATCAACAAGGTCGACAAAATTAACGCCTTTAACCACGCGCCCTTCATGCACATCAAGGCAGGGAATGACCCGCACTTTCAGCATGCGACCACCCCGTCCAGCGCCAGAACCTCTGCCGCCGATAAGCGCCCATCATAGAGCGCGCGACCTGAAATGGCCCCGACAATGCCGCTATCCGCAACATCAATCAGGTCTTTAACGTCTTGCAATCCAGCCAGCCCGCCCGAGGCGATGACCGGAATGGAGACGGCGCGCGCCAGTGCCGCCGTGGCTGCAATATTGACGCCCTTCAGCAAGCCGTCGCGGTCAATGTCTGTGTAGATCAACGCCGCAACGCCTGCATCTTCAAAGCGCAAGGCCAGCTCTGTCGCCGACAGCGTGCTTTCCTCAGCCCAGCCCTCGACGGCGACATTGCCATCGCGCGCATCAATACCAACGGCAATATGGCCCGCAAAAGCCTGACATGCCTCGTACACAAGCTGCGGGTTTCGCAACGCTGCCGTTCCGAGAATAACCCGGTCGACGCCCTTCTCCAGCCATGCCGCAATAGTTGAAATATCGCGGATACCCCCGCCCAGCTGGGTGAAAGCGGGGCTAGCATCTAGCGCCGTTTCTACAGCAGCCATATTGACCGGCGCGCCGGCAAAGGCCCCATCCAGATCTACAATGTGCAAATGACCGAAGCCTTGTTCGGCAAAAGCACGCGCCTGATCGGCCGGGTTGTCATTAAAAATCGTCGCGCGATCCATGTCGCCCTGCTCGAGACGCACGCACCGGCCTTCTTTCAAATCAATGGCGGGGAAAATAATCATGGCTTCCAGTTTACAAAATTTTCAATGAGCTTAAGACCAGCCGCCTGACTTTTTTCGGGATGAAACTGCGTGCCAATCATATTGTCCCGCGCCAGAGATGCAACGAAAGGGCCGCCATAATCGGCTTCAGCAGCAATCATAGCAGGGTCTTCTGGGTGCGCGGCGTAGCCATGCACGAAATAGAAATTTTCACCGTCAAGCCCATCAAGAACGCAGTGTTCCCCACGCAAATTCAGCCCGTTCCAACCCATATGCGGCACTTTGTGGGGTGAAGCGACATCAAGCGCATCAACCGAACCGGCGACCCATGCAAGCCCTTCGTGCCTGCCGCGTTCGGTACCAGTTGCACACATCAGTTGCATGCCCACACAAATTCCAAGAAACGGGCGTCCGTCGCGGGTCACGCGTGCGTCCAAGGCGGCCTGCAGCCCGTCAATCGCCCGCAACCCGTCGGCGCAATCGCCAAACGCACCGACGCCCGGCAAAACGATGTGATCAGCGGTCGCAATAGTGTCGGGGTCGCATGTTACATGCACGGTGCGGTGCGGTGCACAGCGCGCAAAAGCCTTTTCCGCCGATCGCAGATTACCAGAGCCATAATCAATGATTGCAATGCTCACGTGCCTATCGCCTCGTTAACGCTTGCCCGTCAGCTGCCCAGCACACCCTTGGTTGACGGTACCGCATCGGATTTGCGCGGATCGATCTCAATCGCCTCGCGCAACGCCCGCGCCAGGCCCTTGAAACAGCTTTCAACAATATGGTGGTTATTTTCGCCATACAGATTTTCGATATGCAGCGTAATGCCCGCGGCTTGCGCAAAGGCTTGAAACCATTCCTTAAACAACTCGGTGTCCATGTCACCCAGCTTGGGTTTTGTAAACGCAACCCGCCAAACCAAATAAGGGCGTTGGGACACGTCCAGCGATACGCGGGTACAGGTTTCATCCATCGGGATGATGGCAGATCCATAGCGCGTGAGACCCTTAAAATCACCCAGCGCCTCGCGCACGGCCTCACCGAGCACAATGCCGGTATCTTCGGTTGTGTGGTGAAAATCAATATGCAAGTCGCCCTCGGCCCGCACCTTGAGATCGATCAGGGAATGACGAGACAATTGCTCCAGCATGTGATCGAGAAATCCGATCCCTGTCGACACATCATAATCGCCGGTCCCATCCAGATTTACACCGACCTCAATCGAGGTTTCCTTGGTCTTGCGCGCCCGCGTCGCCATCCGCTGTGACATTGCTTTCATCCTTCGCTGTAAGGTTTCTTTTTGTACACCGATTTTCGTTGCTTTACAGCCGACAAATTAGCCGTCCACGTAAACATCATCATCGCATGCGCAACCGCAAATATAATGCGCCATCGCCGCCATGCGCGGCGGCGGCTGGCTCATAAGCAATCACCAATTGGTTCATAGGCGGTTCGGCCAACCATAACGGCACTTCGCGCCGCAATACGCCCGTGCCTGCACGTCCCTTACCGGTGATGACGAGCACCCATTTCTGCTTGGCTTGCACCGCCGCGCTAATGAAGCCAACAAAGCGCGTACGCGCCTGTGCCGCTGACAAACCGTGCAAATCGAGGCGCGCTTCAATCTCTATGGACCCGCGCGCGAGGCGGCGTTTTGATTTCGGCTCAAGGCGCGTGGCTGGCGCGGGCATGTTTTGTTGCACGACACTTTTGAGCGCTTTTTGCGGTCGGATCGTTTTAGAAGATGCAGGGGTGCGAACAGATGCAGATGTCGGCGCAGCGGAGGGCTGTGATTTGGCCGGCTTATTTTTTGCGCTAGCCTTTGCCCGCACACTGGCAAGTGTTTGGACATGGCGGGCGCGCCGCAGGGCTGGCAATGGTTCGGCTTGTGCCGCCACACGCGCCCATAATTCCGCGTCTTCATCAGACAGGGCAGGGGTGCCGCCCGACGCTTTTTTCTTGTCACGCGGCCCGGTCAAAAAATATGTCCTACTCAGTCTCAGTTGCGACCAAAAGCCAATTCGGGCTGTCGGAATTGACGTGGCGTTCAAACGTCCACAGATCGCGGCTGCGCACCGGCGCAGGTTTTTCGTCCGCCTCATTAGCTTGGCTGATATGGGAAATTAACTCTGCGCTATACCGCACGGACAGGCGCACAGTGCCATTATCATACTCGGCGTCTTCAATAGCCGGGCGGGCCAGAGAATGGATTTCCGTCACCAGGTGCTCGCCAGCCGCAGCGCGCTGGTCAATAGCAGCCTCGAAGCCAGCCAGAACATCGGGGCCAAGAAATTGCTTCACGCCCGACAGATCGCCAGCCGCGAAATCGAGCAAAATCATCTCATATATCTGGCGTGCGCCCTCAACAAACGTCGCTTCGTCAAAATCGGGGTCGTTTTCGCGCACCAGTGACAGGCCCCTGCCCGTCTGAATGGGGGTGTCGTCGATGGGCGCAGAGAACGGCTTGGGTGTAACCGCATCAGCGGACCCATCATCCAAGTCGCCGGTCTCATTGCTTGAATTATCATTCGCGGTTTCCGTTATCTGTTCACGAGCAGGGTGCTCCGATGCGCCATTCTTCGTCTCGCTCTTTGTGTCAAAAGCCTCGCGGTTCAAACGATACGCATCACGACGATCCGCGCGGTCGTCCTCCTCGTTGCGCAAACCCAGCACGGATCGCAACCGATAAAAAACTGCAATTACAATGATCAATAAAATGAGGTTAACGAGATCGATAAGAAGCTCCTATAAATGTATGCGTTAGTATGCCCTTTTTTACGTCGCGTGTTAAGCACTGGCCTGCATCCCTTCAGATGTTATGATGCCGCATTAAGGAGACCTGAATGCCCGGCCTAATTCCCCTCATTTTAATTATCGTGCCGATTATCGAGATATTTCTGTTCGTGCAAATTGGCGGCGCTATCGGCCTTGGGTGGACATTTTTCGTCATTTTACTGACCGCCATGCTCGGGGCGCGTGCCATACGGCGCCAGGGGCTAAACGCGTTGGCGCGCGCGCAATCGCAAATGGCCGCGGGCGAAGCGCCCGTGGGCGAAATCGTGCACGGCGTACTGATTTTGCTCGCTGGCGTGTTTTTGCTGACGCCCGGCTTTCTGACTGATTTTCTTGGGCTTTTTCTCCTATGGCCCGCGGGTCGGGTGATCATTCTCGAATTTGCCATGGGCCTCATTCTGCCAAGTCTTTTTGCCCGTTTTAGCAACGGTCGCAACGCACCCGCCCGCAAGGCCGATCCGAATGTCATTGACGGCGATTATCGCGTTGAGGATCCCGACGATTAAGTCCATTATCCCCTCACATGCACCCTTGAGACATAAGAACAGAGAGACAAGTATGAGTGAAACATCGAACCCGAACCCCGAAGTAGCGTCTGAAAATGGTGAAGCTACTCAGCCGGGCCTGCAGATCCTGACGCAATATGTGCGTGATTTGTCTTTTGAAAATCCAGCCGCGCCCGCACTTGCGCCCCCCGATGGCGGCAACCCCGATGTCAGCGTTGACGCCAATGTGAACGCCCGCAAGCTCGCAGAAAATGATTATGAGGTCGGGCTTAAGTTTACCATCCAGGCAAAATTCGGTGATCAGGTCGCGTTTATCGCGGAACTTTTGTATTGCGGCGTGTTCCGGCTGATACACATTCCTGAAAACGATATTAAACCGGTTTTGCTCATCGAGGCTCCGCGCCAGCTGTTTCCCTTTGCCCGCCGTATTCTCGCGGATGTGACACGCGATGGCGGCTATCCGCCCATTTTACTCGATCCGATCGACTTTCTCGATCTGTATCGGCGCGGCGAACACGCCCAAACCGAAGACCCCGATCCGGATGATTCACCGACCAGTTCTGCTGGTCCTGAAGAAGACACGCATTAAGCAGCGTTCGGCGGCATTAAGCTTTATCTTGCTCTGGGCCGAGCCAGACCGCTGTCTGAGGTAGCTCATCAAGAAAAGCGCGATGCGCAACACGTTCATCCTCCGAGATACGCGGCGCAAGCGGTGTCGGCCTACGGCGCTGGGTATGCCGCGCACCGTTCGCGTTTAAGTTGGCATTTGGGCCGCCATCTGAACCAGCTTTTAGCCCGCCCTTTGCGCCCGATGCACGCGCAGCATCAGCCTGAAAAACAAGCCCGGGCTGGCGTCCACCGGACAGCTCCAAGTACACATCGGCCAGCAACTCGCTGTCGAGCAGAGCGCCGTGATGCACACGCCCCGAATTATCGACACCAAAACGCCGACACAGTGCATCCAACGAGGCCGGTGCACCGGGGAAGCGTTTGCGCGCCATGGCCAACGTGTCGATGATTGGGCTGTCATCAAGGCTGTCGCGACCTAGATGTGCGAGTTCTGCATTGATGAATTTCATATCAAAAGAGGCATTGTGAATAACCAACGGGTCATTGCCGATAAAGGCTAAGAACCCATCTACGATGTCGCCGAATTTGGGTTTGTCGGCCAAAAACGCGTCGCTGATCCCGTGTATCGCCTCAGCCTCGGGCGACATTGGCCGATCGGGGTTAATATACACATGATAAGTCTCGCCGCTGGGTAAGCGGTTAACCAGCTCAAGGCACCCAATTTCCACGATTTTATCACCGCGCGTTGGATCGAGCCCCGTGGTTTCTGTGTCCAAAATGATTTCACGCATGTGTTTAAGCCCCGGTTTCTTGTTCGTTTTCTTGCTTACCTTCTTCTTGGCGACCCGTTGCACGCGCCAACCGACCCTGAAGCGCCGTGCCTTGGCGGTCGCGCAGTGCGGTAAGAATTTCTTTCACCTGCCGGTGCGCATCCGCAACAGAAACCGAACTATCGACGACGAAATCGGCCGCCGCCCGCTTTTGCGAATCCGGCACTTGTTTAGAAATTATATCCTCAAATTTTTCAGCTGTCATACCCGGCCTGTTGAGCACGCGTGCGCGCTGGATGTCCGCCGGTGCCGACACGACGACGACGCAATCAACAAATTCATGACCGCCAGTTTCAAAAAGCAGCGGAATATCCAACAACACATGCGTCGCCCCTGCCTCGCCTTGAGCCGTCAGAAAATCAACCTGTGATGCACCAGCGAGCGGATGTACCACGCGCTCCAGCTCCTTCAGCTTGGCGGGGTCTTTCAGCACAATCTGGCCAAGCGCAGCGCGGTCCACCGCACCATCGCTCACGGCTTCGGGAAACATATCCTTGATCGGGCCGACAGCCGCGCCGCCTTTTTCATAGAGCGCATGCACTGCAGCATCGGCATCATAGCGCGGTACGCCCTCGCGCTCAAACAGGGCCGCGGTTTGCGTTTTGCCCATGCCGATCGAGCCGGTTAGTCCGATTAAGTACATTATGCTTCTCCAAGATCCTTGTGTAGCTGGTCGCGCAAATTCGTATCAAACTGGGGCTTATGCCCCAACCACAACGCAAAGGCATGAGCCGCCTGATGCACCAACATGCCCAAGCCGTTAATGGGTGTCAGCCCGCGCGCCTGTGCACGGGCCAGTAAATCGGTCGTAAGTGGCGTATAGACAATATCGGCAACCAGCGCGTCGGGGGCCAACATGTCGAGTGGCATGTCGAGCGCGGGCGCGCCCTGCATACCAAGGCTGGTTGTGTTAACGAGGAGCCTGGCGTCTTGTGCAGCGACAGCGCGGTCATCCCAATCAAACACGCGCACCCCGTCGGAGGCCGGCGCGAGATCAAGCAGGCTTTGCGCACGCGCGCGGGTTCGGTTGGCGACGCGGATATCACCAATGCCAGCATCAATGAGCGCCCCAAGAATAGCGCGCGCTGCACCGCCCGCGCCCAGCACCAGCGCCGGGCCCGTTAATCGTTCGGGCGCATCCTGCAAACTGTCAATGAACCCCAGACCATCAGTATTATGGCCGGTTATTTTCTCGGGCGTCAGGCAAATGGTATTAACCGCGCCTAAATATTCCGCTGCAGCATCCCGCGTATCGACGGCGGTAAACGCTGCCTCCTTATGGGGGATAGTGACATTGACGCCGCTAAATCCAGCCGCGCGCAAAGTCTCTAATGTGGCACGAAAATCAGCCTCGGGCGGCACCGGCACGCGCTCGTATAATGCGTCAATACCCGCCTGCTGCAGCCAGTAATTATGGATAAGCGGCGAACGCGAGTGTGCCACCGGCCACCCAATTACGCCGAACCGCGCTGTCATGAAACCACCGCGTCACGCGCGCGCAACGCGGCCAATAGCGGCAATAGGGGTAGGCCCAAAATGGCAAAATAATCGCCGTCCACCGCCTCGAAAAGCTGGATGCCCGGCCCCTCCAGCTGATAGCAACCAACTGATTTCAATACATTTTCGCCTGCCTGTTCCAAATAAGCATCGAGAAATTCATCGCTGAAGTCGCGCATCTTCAAATGCACCTGCTGGATCAATGACCACGTCTGTGTACCGTTATCAAGCAACACTGTGCCGCTGATCAAAGCGTGGCTACGCCCTCTGAAAAATTTTAGATTTTCTCGCGCAGCGGTCATCGTCGCCGGTTTATCAAACAAGCGCCCTTCACACATTAATATTTGATCGGCACCAACCACCAGCCCGCCGCGTTCCACAGCGCTCGCTTTGGCGGCGGCAAGTTTTAGCGCCAGTTCGTCCGGTGTTCCCGTATGAGTTTTTTTTATCACACCTTCATCAACGCCTGACACGGCCACGTCAAACGTCAGCCCCGCGCCGCGCAATAATTCCGCGCGCACCTGACTGCCAGATGCGAGCGTGAGGTTTTTATGCATGTGCATCAGCTTCGCAACTCCGCACCCGGCGCGCCGCGCTCTTGGTATAAGTTCAAAATCGCGCTGGCTATTTCCTCGATTGATCGCCGCGTAACATCGATCACAGGCCAGTTATTACGGGCGAAAAGGCGACGTGCCTCTGCCGTTTCATGCTTGATAAGTTCAGGGTCGACATATTCCGTCTCATTATCCTCATGCATGGATAAAAGGCGGTTCTTGCGAATTTGCATCAATCGCTCGGTGCTGGTTGTCAGCCCGACAATCAGCGGGCGGGTCGCGCTGATTAGCTCATTAGGCGGGTCGATGCCTGGCACTAGCGGCACATTGGCCGCCTTGATGCCGCGATTAGCGAGATACATGCAGGTCGGCGTTTTTGACGTACGACTAACGCCGGTCAAAATAATATCTGCATCATCAAGATCACCTTGGCTCTGCCCATCATCGTGGCGAATGGTGTAATTTAACGCTGCGATCCGCTTAAAATAATCAGTATCCATTTCGTGCTGGCTGCCGGGCTTGCCGCTTATTTCCGCATTCAAATACGCGCCCATGGTCGTAACAAACGGATCGAGTACGGACATGCAAGGAATGTGCAGGCGGTTACATGCGCGCTCTAACGTCTGGCGCAATTCGGCATCGATAATCGAAAACATGACCGGCCCCGGATTTTCCTCGATCGACGCGATCGCGCGGGTGAGCGGTTTCTTTCCACGCACAAGGCCATAGACGTGCTCGATCGCGTGTGCACCTACAAATTGCGCGCAGACAGCTTTGGCCACGACATTGATGGTTTCGCCAGTACTGTCTGAAATCAGATGGAGGTGATAGTATTTTTCACTCACCGCGATGCGGCTCCGTTTTCCTGTGAATTATGTGAACAACGAGGATAAGTCGGGGTTCGGGGCTTTCCAAGTTTTTTTGTCCACATTCATACAATTTCATTGGGGTCTTTATACGTCGTTTAATAAACTGTTTTGGTCAGATGTGAAAATCGGGCACAAAATGAGCGCAGAGATAAAACGGTTTTTATCCCCGTTATTCTCGTTATTAAAAATATCCCTTGCAAGCTGTTCCTGATGGTCCAGCATGTATGATTATTAAGGTTTGTGGGTAAGCCTGATTTATCCCCATAATTACCATGAGAAAATCCACAGCTTGAGCATGTGTACATAATGCCGTCGGCCCAATAATCCACAGGCAAAACGACACACAAAAACAACTACTATTATTATTATTAATATATAAGGGGGGCTAACGAGAGGTCGCTGAGGTAATCTCTTCCATGTTTGAATTTGTCGCCAAAATGATATAGCGAGCAATAGACGAAACAGTATCCATACAGGTGTACAAAACAGTGTCCAAACCAGTTATTGATCTGATTACCAACACGAATATTCCAACGACCCCGCCAATATGGTTAATGCGCCAAGCAGGTCGGTATCTGCCAGAATATCGAGACACCCGTGCGATAGCTGGTGGGTTTCTCGATCTATGTTACAACCCAAAACTTGCCGAAGAAGTTACCTTGCAGCCAATTCGCCGCTACGGTTTTGATGCAGCGATCGTGTTTGCTGATATTTTGCTCATTCCTCAAGCTATGGGGCAAAAACTGTGGTTTGAGACCGGCGAGGGACCGCGGCTTGATCCGATATCATCTGGTTCCAGCCTGTCTTTAGCGCGCACGCGCGCGCATTTGGCGCCGATTTGTGAAACTTTATCGCGTCTAACCACGAGCTTGCCTTCCGAGACGACATTGATCGGGTTCGCTGGAGCGCCTTGGACGGTGGCGACCTATATGGTCGCCGGCCGCGGTACGCCTGACCAGGCACCAGCGCGGCATTTGGCGGATACCAACCCGGATGCGTTTCAAGAAATTATCGATATGTTGGTCGAAGCGACAATCACCTATTTGGCCGATCAGATTGCGGCGGGTGCTGATATGATCCAGATTTTCGAAAGCTGGGCGGCAAGTCTGCGCGGCGCTGATTTTGAGCGTTGGTGTGTGCAACCAGTTAAGGCGATCATTGCTGGCCTGCGTGACAAGGGACTTACGACGCCCGTAATTGGATTTCCGCGTGGCGCGCATGGTGGGCTGGGTGCGTATGCTAGCACTGTTGGTTGCGACGTACTGGCGCTTGATACCGATGTTGACCGACAAGCTGTACGCGACGAGTGTGGGGCAGATGTCGTGTTGCAAGGCAATCTGGACCCGCAAATACTCGTGGCGGGCGGCGCGGCGCTTGATGCGGCGGTTGATGCTATTTTGGATGATTTTAAAGATCAGCGGTTTATCTTTAATCTTGGTCACGGCATTGTGCCGCAAACCCCACCAGAACACGTTGCCCAGCTGGTGGCTCGCATTAGAGGACAAAACTAAATGGCTTGGATGTGGCAGATCTCAGAGTGGTTCGAAGCACTTCATATCATCTCGGTTATGTTCTGGATGGCGGGTATGTATTACCTGCCCCGATTATTTGTCTATCATGCTGAGGCGATGGAGGCGGGGGATCCGCACACGGTGTTCGAAAAAATGGAAGCCAACTTGCTGCGTATCATCATGAACCCGGCAATGATCTCGGCTTGGGCTTTTGGGCTTTTGCTTATCTCACGGCCAGGATTTGCCAATAGTGCCGGGTTTTGGCTGTGGACGAAGCTTTTTCTCGTTATTGTGCTGTCCGGGTATCATGGATTTTTAGCGGCGGAACGCAAAAAATTTCTCACCGGAAGCACGCCGCACAGCTCACGTTTCTACCGTATGATCAACGAGATACCGCCTGTGCTGACGATTTTTATCGTGATACTTGTTGTCGTTCAGCCTTTCTAGCTTCCCCTATCGCTGGAATTTTGGTATGATGTTGCATCCCACGCAATTAGTAGCTCTTTCCCGCCACGCGTGGCGATTTCCCGATAGCAGGACAATATGGACCAGATCAGTCTTGAAGATCTCAAACTAAAGACGCCAACGGAATTGCTGGCTTTTGCCGAAGAGCATGAAATTGAAAATGCATCGGCAATGCTCAAGCAGGATATGCTGTTTGCGATATTGAAAAAGCTCGCCGATGATGATGTTAACATTATCGGGCAGGGCGTTGTCGAAGTGCTGCAGGACGGGTTTGGGTTTTTGCGTTCGCCGGATGCGAATTATTTGCCGGGGCCGGATGATATTTATGTCAGCCCGTCGCAAATTCGCCGTTTTGCTTTGCGCTCGGGCGATACGGTTCAAGGCGAAATTCGCAGTCCCAAAGACGGAGAACGCTACTTTGCCTTGCTTAAGGTCAATAAAATTAATTTTGAGGACCCGGAAAAAGCTCGCCAGAAAGTCCATTTCGATAATCTGACGCCACTGTATCCCGATAGTGCGTTCAAAATGGAAACCGAAGCGGTTGAAGGCAAAGACCTATCGTCCCGCGTGATCGACATTGTTGCACCATTTGGCAAGGGCCAGCGTGCGCTGATTGTGGCGCCGCCGCGCACCGGTAAAACGGTTTTGTTGCAAAACATTGCCAAATCCATCTCAGCCAACCATCCCGAATGCTATCTGATCGTGTTGCTGATTGATGAGCGGCCGGAAGAAGTAACCGACATGCAGCGCTCAGTGAAAGGCGAAGTGGTCTCGTCAACATTTGATGAGCCAGCGACCCGCCACGTGCAGGTGGCTGAAATGGTCATCGAAAAAGCCAAGCGTCTCGTCGAGCATGGGCGCGATGTGGTTATCTTGCTGGATAGTATCACGCGGCTTGGCCGAGCCTATAACACGGTGGTGCCCAGTTCCGGCAAGGTCTTGACCGGCGGCGTTGACGCCAATGCTTTGCAGCGGCCTAAGCGGTTTTTTGGCGCGGCGCGGAACATTGAGGAGGGCGGGTCGCTGACCATTATCTCGACAGCGCTGATCGAAACTGGCTCGCGCATGGACGAGGTAATCTTTGAAGAATTTAAAGGCACTGGTAACTCCGAAGTGGTGCTTGACCGCAAAGTTGCGGACAAGCGCGTTTTCCCGGCTATCGATATTATGAAGTCCGGCACGCGTAAGGAGGAGCTGCTCACAGACAAAGAGACGCTCAGCAAGATTTATGTCCTGCGACGAATTTTGAATCCGATGGGCTCGGTCGACGCCATCGAATTCCTGCTCGATAAGTTGAAGCAAACTAAATCTAACAATGATTTCTTCGACTCAATGAACACCTAGAACGTGGCGCATACGTGCAACGCTGAGAATGCCTTAGACCCGATGCCCGCCGTCAGCGCAGTGCTTGGGCAAGCGTTGCTAGCGAACGGGTATGCGCTGTGTCTGTGGCCTCTGCGTCATAATGCATGCCGCCGGGCCGCGTAAAGCCGTGGTCCTGCGCGGGGTAATCAAATAGCGAAACATGGGGCTGATCATCGAGGCCTGCATGCAGAGCGGCTTGCGCTTCGGGTGGGACAAACTCATCCTGACCGGCAATGTGCAGTATGAGCGGGGCAGAAATATTTGTCGCTTCGTCCAGCATGTCTTGAATACCTACGCCGTAATATCCGATGTTTGCGTCAGCATCTGTGCGCGTGGCGCCTAAATATGCCATGCGGCCACCCAGACAAAAGCCCAGCGTGCCAACCTTGCCCGTACACATGTCATCGGCCCGCAGGTAGTTGATCGCCGTCTGAATATCTTGAACACCAGTATCTTGGTCAAAGGCCGTCATGAGGCCGAAGGCTTTTTGAAGTTCGGCATCACCCGGATCCGTGATCGAAACATTGGGCTCTAGGCGCCAGAACAAATCCAGTGCCAGCGCGCAATAACCTTCGCCGGCAAGCCAGTCAGCAACGCTGCGAATATTGGGGTTCACGCCAAAGATTTCCTGAATAACGATCACGCCAGGCGCGGGACCATTGGCGGGGCGTGCAAGATAGGCATCAAAGGCACCGCCATCGGTGGGGATCGAAATATTTTGCGCGGTTGGTGTTTGGCTCATGGTGTTCCTCCATATCAATTTTCATATCGACTAATCATAATTCTGCGTTCAGATCGCGCAAACGAAACTAGCTCTCTGATTGCCGGCGTTTCGCGCGCAGGTCATCAAGTTGTGCCATTAGTTTTTCAGCTTCGTGAACCGGAGGCAAGCACTGTTGGCCCGGGCACAGATAAGCGGTAGGGCGCCCGTTGAGGGCGGTCTTGCCGTGTGCGGGGTGGTCGGTGGGCAGTTCTGTGCCAGCTTGTATCTCTAATATGATGAGATCGTCTATGCCGTGCTCGCACGCGACGCGGGCAAGGGCCTCGTTTGCTTCATGTGTTGCCACATCATCAGCGTGGCGAGCCTCCTCTTCATGCGGCATGCAGATAACCAGTGTGGCCGGATGCTGGGCGAACGTGACAGCGTCGAGCAGGCTGGTCATGGCGGGGTAGTTCTTTGTGAGCATACCGGCCAGCGCGTCGCGTATTGCGTCGGCGCGGGCGGCATAACCTGGCCTGCCGGTGAATTGGGAGAGCGCGGCAAGCACCCGTAAGGCGACCGCGTTGGTGCTTGGCATGGCGTTATCTTGCACGCTGCGGTTGCGTACTAGTAAGCCAGATGTTTGCGCGTCGTTTTCGAAATAGCCGCCGCGCGTTGGGTCGATATAGGCAGCATCGAGACAAGCCATCCATCCGGTCGCTGCGGTTAAATAAGACGCGGTGCCGGAGAGCGCGTAAAGCGCCAAGGCGGCCTCTGCTGCATGCACCAGATCCGCGGCAAGGCAGACATCAAGCTGGCGCACCACGCCATCGACCGTGCGGGCGCTGTGCATCAAGCGGCCAGTGGATTTGCCGTCTACTGTTTCGGCGAGATCGCGTTGCAAGGCAGCAAAGGCGGTCTCAGCCAATGCGCCCCAGGCCGGTTGGCGAAAGGTTTGCGCGGCCCGGGCCAGAGCCGTTATGGTCATGGCGTTCCAGTCGGCAAGCATTTTGTCATCGCGTGCGGGGCGCGTGCGGGTGTCGCGATGGGCCAAGAGCGAGGCGCGCGCTTCTGCTAAATCTTCTTCCTTTGTATGTACGGTATTTTTGGTGAGCGTGTCAGCAACGCAGTGTAACCTGTTCAAAATATTACGATTTTCAAAATTTCCTTCGGGGGAGGCACCGTAAGCATCAGAAAACATTGAGGCGTTCTTGCCAAGCACACTTTCTATCTCAGGCAGCGTCCAGACATAAAACCGGCCCTCCTCGCCCTCACTATCGGCATCAAGGCTGGCAGCGAAGCCACCATTGGGCAAAAGCATTTCGCGGGCCAACCAGTCAATTGTGCTTTTAATGCGTGCTGCGAAAATCGGATGTCGGGTATCACGCCAGAGACGGGTGAGCAGGTCGATCATCTGCGCATTGTCGTATAGCATTTTCTCAAAATGCGGCACGAGCCATGCAGCGTCGACGCTGTAGCGGGCAAAGCCACCGCCGAGATGGTCATAGAGACCGCCCTGACACATATTGATCGCGGTTACGAGGACGCCATGACGCACATTCGTGTCGCCGGTAATTTGTGCCTGTTGCCACAAGAAGCGATAGAGAAAGGGTTGCGGAAATTTTGGCGCTGCGCCGAGGCCGCCTTGTGCCATGTCGATATGCCCGG
>DKNW01000061.1:7363-7977 GCA_002469805.1 Rhodobiaceae bacterium UBA7378 | reverse complement strand
ACATAAGGTGCAGTGTGTTGAACATCGGGCCGGTCACGTTCCAGTGATAAGCGTGGGTTTCGTGATACACCGCATAGGTGTCAGCCAGCAGGTGCGACAAGCCCCCTGCCAGCAATTTGCGATCGTTCTCGGCAATGCCAATGTTAATGTCCATTTTTCTTAACCCTTTTTATTATTGTTTTGGGAGAACAGCATCCCGCATGCAGGTCGTACTACGCGATAGCTATATGTGCCCGTGATGAGCGCATATCAGAAATTTAGAATCATTCTAAAGTAAAAGCAAGGCTTTATTGGCGTACTCAGCTGAGCGACGCGCAGAAGCGTTGGATGCGCGTGCAGGCTTCACTAAGGTTTTCATCCGATGTTGCGTAGCTGATGCGGAAAAATGGCGACAAGCCAAATGCCGCGCCATGTACCACTGCCACGCCCTCGGCCTCCAAGAGCGCAGTGGCGAAGGCCTCATCGCTGTCGACCAGCGTGCCGTCGGGTGCTGTTTTGCCAAGGCAGCCCGCGCAGGACGGGTAGACATAAAACGCCCCCTCTGGGGTGATGCAGTCAATGCCTTCAGCAGCATTCAGCATATCCACCACAAGGTCGCGGCGGCGCTTAAAGGT
>DKNW01000061.1:6877-7033 GCA_002469805.1 Rhodobiaceae bacterium UBA7378 | reverse complement strand
GCGTTATTGGCGGGGATGAAATCTTGTGGGCCGTTCAGCGCTTCAACGGCGGCCCACTGGCTGATCGAGGTAGGGTTGGATGTCGATTGCGACTGGATTTTGGTCATCGCTTTAATCAGCTCAACCGGCCCGGCGCAATAGCCAATGCGCCAGCCC
>DKNW01000061.1:0-6578 GCA_002469805.1 Rhodobiaceae bacterium UBA7378 | reverse complement strand
GCGCAATAGCCAATGCGCCAGCCCGTCATGGCATAGGCTTTAGACACGCCGTTCATCGTCAGCGTGCGCTCATATAAGGCTGGTTCGACCTGTGCCGGTGTCGCGAACACAAAATTGTCGTATGTCAGATGCTCGTACATATCATCGGTCAAAATCCACACATGGGGGTGGCGCACCAGCACATCCGTCAGCGCTTTCAACTCGGTGGCAGAATAGGCTGCGCCCGATGGATTGGACGGCGAATTGAAAATGAACCATTTGGTTTTGTCGGTGATCGCGGCTTCCAGATCAGCGGCCTGCAGCTTGAACCCGTCTTCTTGGCGGGTGTCGACACTAATCGGTGTGCCGCCCGCCAGATTAACAATATCGGGATAGCTGACCCAATACGGCGCAGGAATAATGACCTCGTCGCCCGGGTTCAGCGTCGCCATCATCGCGTCGTAGATCACCGGCTTGCCGCCCGGTGCCACAAAGCATTGCGCGAGCTCATAATCGAGGTCGTTATCGCGTTTAAACTTGTCGCAAATTGCCTGCTTCAACTCATCGATACCATTGACGGCTGTGTATTTCGTTTCGCCGCGGCGGATCGCATCCATGCCGGCTTCCTTAATGTTCTCCGGCGTGTCGAAATCCGGCTCGCCGGCACCAAGGCCAATAACATCACGACCCGCAGCGCGCAAAGCACGGGCCTTGTCCGTGACGGCAATGGTCGCAGACGGCTTAACGCGTGACAGATTGTCTGAAACAAATCCCATAGCAATTTCCGTTTGGTCAATCAGAAGGATTTTCAAATTACGCCTCCCGCATTTTTGACGCAAGGCCAAAACCATAAAGCCAGGACAATCCGGCTTCGTGCCCTGCCCGCAGCATTAACGCTTTGTTTAGCCAAGGTTGAAAAACTGAAGCCGTAAACAAAAAGAGTGGAGATGTGATATGAATATTTTTCTGGCGGCACTGTTAACCCTAGGCTACGTATTCGGCATTCTCGTCATCGGCGCGGGTGCTTTCTACGCGATCCGGTGGGTGTATAGGGTTTGCGAATATCTTTTTTATGTTCTGGTGCATTTTTTGCGCCCTTTTAGGCACACGGGGCGATAGACAAATAAGCCCGGCGGCAATCCAGTGGTTGTGCATGGCGATTTACAGCATATGACAAGCTGAAGCAGATGACATGACCGCTAAAAAGTCTATATTCAGGCTATGTCGGAGGAACAACAAAGCCTGACGGGTCGCAAAGACCTCGCCCCGGTACCCGAACCGGGCATGAACGAAGACCAACTCGCCCAGTTTATCCCGCACCGCGCAGTGCGGCCCGAGAAAACCGAGGGCGGCAAGTCATTTGGTTTCGTTTCAGAGTTCAAGCCTGCCGGCGACCAGCCGCAGGCTATTGAGGATCTAATTTCGGGCATTTCGTCTGGTGAGCGCGATCAGGTTTTGCTGGGGGTCACTGGCTCGGGCAAAACCTACACGATGGCGCAGGTGATCGACCGTACCCAGCGCCCGGCACTTATTTTGGCGCCAAATAAAACGCTGGCCGCGCAACTCTATGGCGAATTCAAATCATTCTTCCCCGAAAATGCGGTCGAGTATTTCGTGTCGTATTATGATTATTACCAACCCGAGGCCTATGTGCCACGCACCGACACATATATTGAAAAAGAGAGTAATATTAACGAGCAGATCGACCGTATGCGGCATTCCGCAACGCGCGCTTTGCTGGAACGCGACGATGTAATCATCGTCGCATCCGTGTCGTGCATTTATGGTATCGGATCGGTTGAAAGCTATACCAGCATGACGCTTGAACTGTCGAAAGGCATGGAAATTGGACGTTCGCAATTGCTGGGCGACCTTGTGGCGCTGCAATATCGGCGCAATGATATGGGTTTTGCGCGCGGTGATTTCCGCGTGCGCGGCGACACGATTGATTTATTTCCGGCGCATTATGAAGACCGCGCTTGGCGCATCGAATTATTTGGTGATGAGATCGACAGCCTGACCGAATTCGATCCTCTGACCGGTCAGAAATCAGCCGATATTGACCGCGTGCGGGTATATGCAAACTCGCATTACGTGACGCCGCGTCCGACGCTGAAACAGGCGGTGCTGCATATCCAGGACGAACTGAAGACGCGACTAGAGGAATTTGAGGCGGCGGGACGATTGCTGGAGGCTCAGCGTCTTGAGCAACGCACGTTATTTGATATCGAAATGCTGGAAGCAACCGGTAGTTGTGCCGGCATCGAGAATTACTCACGCTACCTCACGGGCCGCAAACCGGGCGAGCCGCCGCCGACGCTATTTGAATATCTGCCCGACAATGCGCTGGTGTTTACCGATGAGAGCCATGTCACCGTGCCCCAAATTGGCGGGATGTTTCGCGGTGACTTTCGGCGCAAATCTACACTGGCAGAGTTTGGTTTCCGCCTACCAAGCTGTGTCGATAACCGGCCAATGAAATTTGAAGAGTGGGACATTATGCGGCCGCAAACCGTGCATGTATCGGCAACCCCGGGCCCGTGGGAAATGGATCGTACGGGCGGTGTATTTGTCGAACAGGTTATCCGTCCTACTGGGCTTATCGATCCGACATGCGAAATTCGTCCCGCCTCAAGCCAGGTCGACGACCTAATCGCCGAATGTCACACAGCAAGCGCAGCCAGCCAGCGGGTGCTGGTGACGACGCTAACTAAAAAAATGGCCGAAGACCTCACCGAATATATGCACGAGCAAGGATTGCGGGTGCGCTATATGCATTCGGATATTGATACGCTTGAGCGCATCGAGATTGTGCGCGACCTTCGACTTGGCACCTTCGACATTCTTATTGGCATTAACCTACTGCGCGAAGGTCTGGATATTCCAGAATGTGCCCTTGTCGCCATTTTAGATGCCGATAAAGAGGGGTTTTTGCGTTCTGAAACATCGCTCGTACAAACCATTGGTCGGGCCGCGCGCAATGTCGACGGCAAAGTGCTGCTGTATGCCGACCGGATGACTGGATCCCTGGACCGCGCTATGGCCGAAACCAATCGGCGGCGTGAAAAACAAATGGCGCACAATGAAGCCAATGGCATTACGCCGGAATCTGTGAAGAAAAATATCGGTGACATTCTCGAAGGCATGGCCGAGCGCACCAATGAAACAGCCCCCGGCCCCTATCGCGTGCGCGAAGCCCTTGAAGAAGCGCAAGCGCCCTTATTGGGCGATAATTTGCGCAACCACATTGAAGGGTTAGAAGCGCAAATGCGCGAAGCGGCGGCTGATCTCGAATTTGAAACAGCCGCGCGCCTACGCGATGAGATCAAACGCCTGCAAGAAACCGAGTTGGCCGTCGCAGATGACCCGTTTGCACGCCAATCAGATATTGATGCGCGGGGTGGCAAGAAACCGCCGCGGCGGGCTTCCAGCCGACGGCGCAAAGGCCCTTGAGCGCGACTTAATCGCTGAACGGAATGAGATAGCTGAACGTGACCGTGTTAATTGGGGCCACGTCGAAATCATAGCGTTGAACTTCAAAGCGGATATTGTCGCGCTGAACCCCCAGCCCGATCAACAGGTCATCGGCGTTGTTTTTGTCGCCATCAAACGAGAAAAAGCCAATTCGACCGATGGGTGTAAACGAGGTGCCGACGTCAAATTGCGTGACCACGCTAAATTCGAAAACCTGATCCAGATCTGTATCAACCTTGCTGGCGAGAACCGATGCAATATTGTCTATCTGCACCGGTGATCCAAGATCCGACATGCCAATTTCAATAGCCGAAACATCTGACACTCTGACACCAAGCCCACCCCGCAAGGTGACATCGGAGTTGTCTGGGCTGAGGCCCTCGACGTCGGAAATATCGGACGGTTTGTAATCGTATTCCGCATATCCGACTGATCCGAGAAGATAGTATCGGGCATCTTTCATTTCCATCATGTTTATCGTTTGTGCGTTAGCCGCCGAGATACCACTGAAGGCCATAACTGCGAACAGCAGGCGGACTACAGGAACAGGCACATTGAGAGTGGGAAGTCGCATCTGGGTCTCCTTATTTTTTTATTAACCGTCGACAACTGAGAAGGACTATAGAGGTCTTTTGTGCAGAATTCTAGTCAGTAAATCTGCGTAATATTGGCGTGCACCGGCAAACCTGCTACATGAGTCCTATGACAAGTGTAGCTCTTATCACAGGCGCCGCGCACCGCATCGGGCGGGCGCTAGCAGAAAATTTGGCGGCGGATGGCTGGGCGGTAGGCGTCCATTATGCGCAGTCTGGCGAAGCCGCCCATAAACTATGCGCCGATATTGAAAATCGTGGCGGGCGCGCCCTCCCGGTGCAGGCCGACCTTGCAGATCCCGCCGCCACAGCGCGCCTCATGCCGCAACTTGGTGCAGCTTTCGGGCCGGTTTCCCTGCTCATCAACAATGCCTCGCGTTTTGAGCGTGACCGCATCGACGATTTCTCGTTGGAAAGTTGGGACGCGCATTTGGATGCGAATTTACGGGCACCAGCAATTTTGATGCGCGATTTTGCGGCCCAGTCGCCCGACGATGGCCCTGCCGGCTGCATTATAAATATCATCGATCAGCGCGTCTGGCGCCTGACCCCAGATTTTTCAAGCTATACAATATCCAAGGCCGGCCTCTGGACCCTGACCCAAACAGCGGCCCAAGCCTTAGCCCCACGCGGTATACGTGTGAACGCGATTGGGCCAGGACCAACACTGCCTAATCCGCGCCAAGATCGCGCCGAATTCGACAAGCAAACCCGTCTGGTGCCTCTGGGATATGGTGCTGGTCCAGAAGATATTGTAGAAGGAATGCGATATATAATGGCGGCAAAATCGATGACCGGGCAGATGATCGCCCTTGACGGGGGCCAGCACCTCGCTTGGGAAACGCCGGACGTTACACAGGTCACAGAATAAGGGGTCGCGACAGTGGCGGTCAGAGAGCGATACATAAGATGAACCAGCAAAACCTGGGTGATATTTCGAATATGGCCAGCGCGACGCGGGGGTTAAGGCGGGTGTTTATCCGCGATCTCATCTTGCAGGCCCGTATTGGCATTCACGATCACGAGCGCGCGCAGTCACAGCCCATCGTCATTAACATTGATGCATCGGTCGAAGAAGACACCAGCGCCATTGCCGACACAATCACCGATGTGGTGTGCTACGAAACCCTGACCCTCCAGATCAAAGACGTTATCGCTCGCGGGCATACCGACCTTGTGGAGGTCCTCGCCGAGAATATTGCCGACACACTGTTGCGAGATCAGCGCATTATGCGCCTGCGTATCCGGCTCGAAAAACCCGATGCAATCGATGAAGCGGCTGGCGTTGGTGTTGAAATTGAAAGATTGAGCCGACGGCACCCAGTGATAAGTGCAGCGGAAACTACCTAAGCTATTAAATTTATGCATTTTTTTGTCGCGGCAGAGTTTTTCACATGCATCTGCAAAAAAATGGCAGTTTTGTAAAGCCATAAAATCTCAAAAAAAAAATATTTTTTTTCGGGTGTTGAAAAACCTTTATTACATGATTTCAATAGCTTAGCGTGTTTGCTTATTTTTTAGGCATTGAGTTGCGATTGGTTGAAAATCAATAACTTGGCACCCGATTCTGTTTTCTGTACACAAACTTATCCACACAACCCGTGGGTACTTTTTTTGCCATTTTTTTACGCCGTACCAACCGATTTCTTCTAATATCTAGACACCCGTGGCACCATGTGGATCACAAATGGAAAACGCGCCAGAATTACAAGGCATAAAACTTATTGAGGCAAAAGTGGCTACCCTGCCAGGTGGTCCGGGTGTCTATCGCATGTTAGATGGCGAAGGCACGGTCTTGTATGTTGGCAAAGCCAAGAACCTGAAAGCAAGGGTGCGTTCCTATGCGCGTCCGACGGGCCATAATAATCGCATTCTGCGCATGATCGAAGCCACACGCGATATGGAGTTCATCCGCACTGAAACCGAAACGGATGCGCTTTTGTTGGAAGCCAATCTGATCAAGAAACTCCGGCCCCGCTACAACATCCTTCTGCGCGACGACAAAAGCTTCCCCTATATCCTGCTGGCCGACGATCACGCTGTGCCGCAGCTGATTAAACACCGCGGCGCGCGCCGCCGTCCCGGATCTTATTTCGGGCCGTTCGCCTCCGCCGGGGCCGTCAACCGGTCACTCAACACGTTGCAACGTGCGTTCTTGCTCCGCTCATGCTCCGATAGTGTGTATGACAGCCGTACACGCCCCTGCCTGCTGTTTCAGATAAAACGCTGCAGCGCGCCCTGCACAGGCGAAATAAGCGGGCCTGACTATGCCGAGCTTGTGGGTCAGGCGCATGATTTCCTGAAGGGCAATAGCCGCGCGGTGCAAGACCAACTGGTCAGAAAAATGGAGACAGCTAGCGAAAACCTTGATTTTGAAGGAGCTGCCGCCGCGCGCGATCGGATCCGCGCGCTGACTTATGTGCAGCAGGAAAGCGGGGTTAACCTGTCTGATATCGCCGAAGCTGATGTCATTGCGATTGCCAATCAGGGCGGCGCATCATGTGTTCAGGTGTTCTTTTTCCGCGCCGGACA
>DKNW01000102.1:5956-6134 GCA_002469805.1 Rhodobiaceae bacterium UBA7378 | reverse complement strand
TTGTATTTATGGCGTCGGCGATTTCGGACATGCGCCGGGCTTCACTATCCTCTTCAGCCATATTTACTCCCGTCATACCATCCACAGTTACGCAACATTACAGTCATTCCAAAAGCCAAAAACATCACCGTCAGTCGGGCGAATCTCGTTACGGTTTCATATTAAAGCAAAGTTTTGG
>DKNW01000102.1:0-5940 GCA_002469805.1 Rhodobiaceae bacterium UBA7378 | reverse complement strand
GCCTTTTTCTGTTATCGGTGTTTCTGCTATCGGCGTTTCAGAATCTGCAGAGCCTGACTTTAGTGGATCAGACGCCTCCACTGGATCAGGCGCCGGGGCGTCGTTTTGAAGTATTGTGTTTATGGCATCGGCAATCTCGGACATGCGCCGGGCTTCACTATCCTCGTCAGCCATATTAACTCCCGTCATACCAATCACACATAAGCAAAACCGATCCACATATATTTGCCGGTACCATAAATCCCGAAGGACAAAAACATGGCTGCGCGGCCTGCGAATCTCGTTACGATTTCATATTAAAGCAAAGTTTTGGTTCTGCTGCCCTTAATTTTTGAATTTTGTGAGAATTGGTGACGCAAGAGATACACGAACCCGGTTCCAATGACGCGCACGCAGCTTATGCTACTGCCGACAGGCAGGATTCCGTCGGCATGCGGGCGCTGGCTGGCCTGTTTTTGCTGGAACATGAGTTTCGCCGTGTGCCCGATCAGCCGCAGCTGGCTCGTCTCATTGTCAACCGATTGAACCGTTTCGCGCCTTATGATTGCGCCGTATTCTGGACGTGTAGCCGCGCGGGTCGTATCTATAATGTCACCATATCGGGGGTCGAACCAGGCAAGGACGCGCGGCAAATTTTAACATGGGGCACGCAGGTGGCGCGCTGGCTCGCCCGTTCAGGCCTCGGCAATGCGCAAATTCAACCCGACATGATCGACGCGCAAAAGAAACTGACCGACTGGCCAAGCAACATTGCAAAATCGGGTCTCTACGTGCCGCTAACGGGACATGACGCGCGCTTGCGCGGGGGCATCTTGCTGTTGCGTGCGGCGCCATGGGCGCAACCCGTTCGGGTGATGATGGACCAGCTAGGCGAAGCTGCGGCCTATACAGTGCGGGCACTTGAGTTGGGGGTGCACGGGCGCAAATCCAGAAGGGTCAGTTGGGTTGGCCTGGCAAGTGCTGCTGCGCTTCTGGCCGTGCTGGTCGGGAGTTTTTTTATTCCCATGCCGGTTAATGTGGATGTGCCTGCACGCCTTGCCATGGCACCGCCTACCGATGCCCCGCCCGGGCCGGCGCAGATCGACCTTCTGGTCCCCCCGGCGGGTGCGATGGCACTTTCACCGGGCACGCGCTTGCGTATCCGGCATCTAAATGTCGACTACGAACTCGAAGTTGAGCATGTGACCAACTGGCTGGTCGGCATTTTTGATGACCGCAAAGTGCGCGCACGTCTTGTGTCATCGCCTGACGGCCTCGCGCCGCCTGCGTTTGACCGTCTTACGATTGAAAATGCACATACGCCGCTGGCGTTTTATATGATGCGCGGACCCGTACGCTCGATGCGCGACTATTTGGGGCTTCCCAATGGGCGCTGATCAGCCAAAGCAGCTTGCAGGGATTTAACAGCCAATGGCGTGCTGGCACCAGCACACAATATAAGGTTTCCAGGTAAAGTGATGCGGCGCGTTGGCGGATAGGTTTGCGTGAGCACCGGATGGGCGAATAATTCGGTGCCGCGATCGGCGGCTTTGGGCGGTGTGCCGATCAGGAGCAAGTAATCTGGTGCCAGCATAATCGTCTGTTCAAGGCTCAGCGGAGCCATGCCATCACCGGCTAGACGCCCCAGATTTATTGCACCGGCGCGCATAATAATGTCATCAAGAATGTGGCCCGTGCCCGCGGTCAGGCCGCGCCGTTGAACATTGAGCAGCGTGGCTGGTATGTTCGTCTGATCCAGTGATCCCATTTGTGCATCCAGATCGGCCAGATAGTTGCGGGCAGCTGCGTCACGCCCGATTGCAGCCCCGATCTCCAGAATTTCTTCACGCGCTGCAGCGAAATCATTCGCCGCATTGAGTGTAAATGTCTCGATGCCAAGGCGTTGGAAAGTCTGTCGCCGCGTCACGGATGAAAAAGGACTTAAAATCACAAGATCAGGGGCCAGTTGGATGACATCTTCCATGCGCCCATTCGTAACCGGAAAGCCGGCGGCGCGTGCGGCGAAGGGCGATTGCTCGGGGTCGCGGCTGTTCGGTGTCAGCGCTAGCACTTGCTCGGGTGCCGCGAAGGCCATGAGGTAAGGGTCGGCGCATAAGTTGAGGCTGACAATATGCGGTAAAGCGGTGGTGGCAGGCTGGGCATGGCCTGGCGTCGGCACAATTAAGGGTACAAGCGCCGAAGCAACCCCAGAAGCAAGCGCGGGTAAAAGCAAAAGCATTTCTATAATCATGCGGCGCATGACCTTGGCTTGCCATGTATCGCAAGCTGAGTCTAGTGATCGGCGACACGTGTTTAGGGCTTGCGGCAGGCCAATGCGACGACTAGCGTGCGCCTATGACACACAAGTTCACCGTTCCGCTCGGTCTTTTATTCGCGCTTATCGCCGCAAGCGCCATATCGATGCTGGCGGGAGACGCGCGCATATTGCCCATCGATATTGGGCGCTGGCTAATCGGCGTGGGCGATCCATTATCGGCGACAATTTTGGGTGAGATTCGCGCGCCGCGTATTGCACTCGCTGCATTTACCGGTTTTGTGCTGGGGCTTGCGGGCGCCGCGGTGCAGGCTTTTTTGCGCAACCCGCTGGCTGAACCATCGCTCCTTGGTGCATCGAATTGCGCGGCGCTGGGGGCTGTCACAGTCATTTATCTGGGGCTGACCGGCACCTTGTCTTATGCGGTGCCATTAGCGGCGTGCCTGTCGGCGCTGGTGTCGGTTATTTTATTGCTGATATTTGCCGGACGCGGTGTGTCGTCTCTGCGGCTTATTCTGGCTGGGTTCGCCGTGAGTGCGCTGGCCGGTGCTGGCATTTCTCTGGTGCTTAATCTGGCGCCTAATGCGTTCGCCGCCTTAGAGATTGCGTTTTGGTTGTTGGGTGGGGTAGAGAACCGCAACTGGAACCATGTGTATCTGGCATTACCAGGTGGGGTGCTGGGCAGTCTTTTGCTCGTGTGGCGCGCGCGCGGATTGGATGCGCTGGTGCTGGAAGAAGATGTCGCGCGCTCACTTGGTGTAAACCTTGATGCGATGCGGCTTCGGCTTGCTTTTGGGCTGGCGCTCGGCGTCGGTTCGGTTGTGGCCGTGACCGGTGTTATCGGTTTCATCGGTCTGGTCGCACCGCATCTTGTACGCCCGTTCACCGGACATATGCCATCACGCACGCTGGTGGCTTCTGGCCTGCTGGGAGCCATTATCCTTGTGTTTGCGGATGCGTTTATTCGTATTGTGCCGACGCAAATGGAACTGAAAATGGGTGTTGTGACAGCATTTCTCGGTGTCCCGATGTTGCTCTATCTTATTCGACGGGCCCGCTAGCCAGCATAATCTTGACCCTAATTGTGGCCTCTGTTAGCTTACCGCCACGTAGATGGTGCCCTTCACAGGGGTAATAGGGAACGCCCGTGCGATGCCGTGTTTCACAACATAGCGTCAAGTCGGCGGCTGCACCCGCAACTGTCAGCGGATAGCAAACTGTCACATGTCACTCGATTTCGGGGAAGGCGACAGGGCGCAATGACCCGCGAGCCAGGAAACCTGCCATAGACGGTCGTTCATTCGGGCAGGCGGGATAGACTGCGCGAGACGGAAACTCCGTTAAAGACGACACAATAATTGGCCGTGTTCCATGGTGGAACTGCGGTCGTCTTGCTATGGAGAAAAAAATGAAAAAAGAAACAATCTTTAAACAGGCTTTACCACTTCTGTGTTGCACCGTACTTACTGGAACGGGCGCGCTGGCACAAAACGAGCTGGTGGATGAAATCATCGTCTCGGCAACCGGTGTTCCAACACCCGCCGCCCAGCTCGGCACTTCTGTCGATGTGATCACCGCTGATGAATTGCAGGACCAACAATATGTCTACCTGCAAGATGTTTTGCGCCAGCAAGGTATCAATGTCGCCCAACCGGGTGGCGCTGGCACACTGAGCAATGTGTTTTTGCGCGGGCTACCAGGCCGACACACGAATTTGTTTGTCGACGGCATTTCCTTGTTTGATCCGCGTTCCAACCAAGTCGTCTGGAATGACGCCCTTGTCGATGGCACGCGCCAAATCGAAATTATCCGCGGTTCCCACGGCGTGCTTTACGGCAGCAATGCCGTAGCGGGTGTGGTGTCGCAATTCACTCAGATTGGTGGTGACACGCAAATGAGCGCGCGCGCTGAAGGCGGCTCTCATGGAACGCAACAGCTGGGCGTAACCGGGCAGGGCGAAACAGGACGTTTTGCCTACGGTTTTGCGGCCAGCTATTTCGACACGGACGGCTTCTCAACAGCGGATGAGGCCGATGGTAACCCCGAAAAAGATGGGTATGACAACACCACGCTTCATGGGCGCGCTGATATGGTGCTGACCGATGCCACGACATTGGAGTTTGTCGTTCGCCACGTCGCAGGCTCGGTCGAGTTCGATGGAGCACCGGCACCAACATTTACGCTTATTGATGTCGCGGGCAAGGGTGAGGATTATGAGCGCAGCGCATATCGTATTGGCTTGAAACATGAAGCCGGAGACTGGACGCATCAGATCGACGTGACCGGCTATGACAGCCAGATCGATTCGATTGTGGATTTCGCCGTTTCATCATCGGCTGATGCCGAACGCCAAAAGGTTGCTTATCGTGGTAATGTGCGCGTGAGCGACATGGTTCAACTGGTTTTTGGCGCGGAAGACCAGACCGCTAAATATACTGAGAGCAATGATTATGAGGTCGATGTTTCGGCTGCATTTGGCCTGGTGCAAGCCACGCCAACGGATGCGTTGAGCTTCACCGCGGCTGTGCGTCAGGATGACCATGAAACTTTCGGGACCGAAATGACTTATCGCGTAACGGCGGCTTATGCACCCGAAGGCGCGGCGATATATCGGGCGGCGTATGGCACGGCCTATCGTGCACCAAGTCTTTCAGAGTTGTATCTGCCGATCTACGGCAATGCTGCTTTGCAACCTGAAACCAGTGCGAGTGCCGAGGTTGGCGCAGATTTTCTAATGTCCAATGGCACTGAGTTCAGTGCGACGGTTTTTGAAATCACGATTGACGATATCATCGGCTATGACCCATCGACCTTTGTGAATACGCAAGTTGTTGGGGAAACCAAAAGTCGGGGTGCGGAAGTAAGTCTTGCATTCTATCCGATGGACACGCTCGATGTGCGTTTGAGCGCGGCGTATACGGACAGCAAAAAGCCGGAAGCTTCGGGTTCGGGTGATATGGTGCGCGAATTGCGCGTGCCGCGTGTGCAGGCCGGACTGAATGTTAGCTGGCGTCCGCGCGCTGATCTGTCCATTGGTGCATCGGTACGTTACGTACATGATACAGTAGATTTTGGCAGTGTTGAACTGGATGATTATACGCTGTTGGGTGTAACGGGTCAGTGGCAATTTCAGGAAGAGACCAGTCTGTTTGGGCGCATCGAGAATGTGGCTGATGAGGATTATCAGGTCGTGAACGGCTATGGCACATCTGGACGCGCGGTTTATGTCGGTGTCCGCCGGTCATTTTAGGACAACTTCTTAGCTTAAGGAAACGGCAACGGCTTATGGAATTGGTGCTTACTGATCTGTGTTTTGAGATAAACGGGGACCGCGTGGTCGACCGGGTAAGTGCCAAATTTCCAGCCGGGCAGGTGATCGGCATATTGGGGCCGAACGGGGCAGGCAAGACAACGCTGCTTCGTTTGGTCGCCGGTTTGCTGGCCCCATCTGCTGGCTGTGTTGATTTATGTGATCCATCGGTCGCTTTCAATGATCCCGCAATGCGGGCGCGTCATATCGGCTATCTGCCACAGCACAATGTAGCGGCGTGGCCGGTGGTGGTGCGCGATCTCGTGGCGTTGGGAGGGCTTGCGAACGAAACGCATGGTGACGCGGTTCGCGCATCCGGTGTGCAAGCCGATAAAATTGGTGAAGTAGTTACCAATGCGTTGGCCGTGTGCGAGGC
>DKNW01000108.1 GCA_002469805.1 Rhodobiaceae bacterium UBA7378 | reverse complement strand
CTCCAGCGCGGGCACCACGGCTTCGCCGCCATCTAGCCCAAAACGCTTGGTGCCTGTGTATTTCACATCGAGAAATTTCTCCAGCCCTTCGGTTTCGGCGAGCTTTTGAAAAATCGCGCGCTTGCCCTCATGGGTAAACACAATTTCCTTGTCCGGACCTTCAACGCGTTCCTGAAGCCAGGCTTTTTCCTCTGGATCGGAAATATGCATGAACTCAATGGCCAACGTGCCGCAATAGGTGCGGCGCAAAATTTCAACCATTTCACGAATGGACGCGGTTTCTAGGCCCAGCACATTATCAATGAAAATGGGCCGGTCGAAATCAGCTTCGGTAAAACCGTAGGAGGTCGGGTCTAGCTCGGGATGCGATGACGGCGGCTCCAGACCCAGCGGATCGAGATTTGCCGCCAAATGGCCCCGAAAACGATAGGCGCGGATCATCATGATAGCTCGCACACTATCGAGCGTGGCGGCGCGCACAGCTTCCTCGTCAGCTCCTGTCATGCGCGCCGAAATTTTTGAGCCTAGCGCCACTTGATCAGGCTCGTCTGCCGGCCAGTTGCCATCAAGCACCGCCGTCATTTCACCGTTCACGACAGGCGGCCAGTCGGCGCGCTGCCATGACGGCGTATGCGGCATAATATCTGCGCCACCATTATCGAGGCGCGCGAAATACTCACGCCAGCTTTCGCCTAGCGCCGGATCATTGTTTTTGTAGCGGGTATATTGCTGCTCAAGGTAAAGCGCATTGGCACCATCAAAATACTCAGAGAGATCATGAGGATGTTCATCCGACTCATGCGACGGCGTGCGCGCCATAACTTACCCCTATTTGTCTCACTAATGACAACACCTTAGACGAAATAAACGCCGAACAGCAATCTTAATCGGTAAAAATACCTAGCCGTTCAAAACCTCTACAAGGGTTTTGCCCAAAGCGGCTGGCGAGGGTGAAACCGTAATGCCTGCCGAACGCATGGCGTCCATCTTGTCTTCAGCGCCGCCCTTGCCGCCAGCGATAATCGCACCCGCATGGCCCATCCGACGTCCTGGCGGTGCGGTGACGCCCGCGATGAAACCGACGACAGGCTTTTTAACACTTGAGGCCTTCAAGAACTCTGCTGCTTCTTCCTCTGCAGAGCCGCCAATTTCCCCGATCATGATGATCGATTGCGTCTCGTCATCGCCTAGGAACATATCAAGGCAATCAATGAAGTTTGTGCCATTAACCGGGTCGCCGCCAATACCAATACAGGTCGACTGACCGAGGCCCGCCGCAGTGGTTTGCGCCACGGCTTCGTAGGTCAGCGTGCCCGAGCGCGACACGATGCCGACAGAGCCGCGATTATGAATATGGCCCGGCATGATGCCAATTTTGCACTCGCCAGGCGTGATGACGCCTGGGCAGTTTGGCCCGACGAGACGCGTATTTGAGCCTTGTAAAGCACGTTTCACGCGGATCATATCGGTGACCGGAATACCCTCGGTAATGCAGACCGCCAGTTCGATACCGGCATCAATAGCCTCCAAAATAGCATCTGCTGCGAAGGGTGGCGGCACGTAAATCGCACTAGCCGTTGCGCCAGTTGCAGTTACCGCATCACCAACCGTGTCAAAAACTGGCAGGTCCAGATGAGTTTCGCCGCCTCGCCCGGGCGTTACCCCACCAACCAGCTTGGTGCCATAAGCCACTGCCTGTTCGGAGTGAAACGTGCCTTGCGATCCGGTAAAGCCCTGACAGATTACCTTGGTATCTTTGTTGATCAACACCGACATCACGACGCCTCCTTAACAGCAGCAACAATTTTTTCAGCCGCATCATCCAAATCATCAGCAGGTATGATGGTTAGGCCGCTTTCGGAAAGGATTTTCTGGCCCAACTCGACATTCGTGCCGGCCAAACGCACCACAAGCGGCACAGCCAGCTGGGTTTCGCGCGCCGCAGCGACCACCCCCTCGGCAATCACGTCGCAGCGCATAATGCCACCAAAAATATTGACGAGAATGCCTTCAACATTATCGTCCGACATGATGATCTTGAACGCTTCGGTCACTTTTTCTTTTGTGGCACCGCCGCCGACATCAAGGAAATTCGCAGGCTCGGCACCATACAGCTTGATAATGTCCATAGTCGCCATCGCCAAGCCAGCACCGTTGACCATGCAGCCGATCGTACCATCCAACTTGATATAGCTCAGGTCGAACTCGGAAGCCTTCACTTCCGCTGGATCTTCTTCGTCCAGATCGCGCAATTCCATAATGTCTTTGTGACGGTAGAGCGCGTTGCTGTCGAAATTAACTTTCGCGTCCAGACAAATCAGATCACCAGCGCCGGTCACGACCAGCGGGTTGATTTCGAGAAGCGACATGTCTTTATCAACAAATGCGCGATATAAATTGGCGATGAGTGTTGTAGCCTGCTTCACCTGATCGCCTTCAAGCCCCAGCGCAAAAGCAATCTGGCGTCCATGATGGCCTGAAATACCGCCCGCCGGGTCGACATCAATAGTCAGAATTTTTTCCGGCGTCTGAGCCGCAACCTCTTCAATGTCCATGCCGCCTTCTGTCGAGGCGATGAACGATACACGCGAAGTCGCGCGGTCGACCAGAGCCGAGAGGTATAGTTCGCGTGCAATATCCGAGCCGTCTTCAACATAGATGCGGCCTACCTCGCGCCCTTCCGGTCCGGTTTGGTGCGTGATCAATGTCATGCCCAGCATACGGGTCGCCTCGGCGCGCACCTCATCCAGCGATTTGACAACCTTTACACCACCACCCTTGCCGCGACCGCCGGCATGAATCTGAGCTTTAACGACCCATACGGGTCCGCCAAGCTCTTCTGCGGCTTTAACCGCTTCATCTGGTGTGAATGCCACATGTCCTCGCGGAACGGGCACTTGATAGGCCCCAAGAACTTGCTTGGCCTGATACTCGTGAATGTTCATGAAAACCCCTCACAGAACGGTACGGATAGGTCGCAAGCCTAGACCAGCGATAACAGCTTCTCAACCCAAAAACAGAAGCCGATGCGCGTCAAAAAACCCGCTCGTGCAAATGGCGAGCAAACCTTGTCCTAGCCTCGAAAAATGTCTCTCCAAATCCAATCTGGAACCCTATTGGGCACATTTGGAAGGCGATTGTTTATTTCAGTTTCGGATCGATTTTCCGGCAGGCATCAAGCAAGCCTTGAACGGCTTTCACCGAATTGCGGAATCCAGCGCGTTCCTTGGCATCGAGCTTGATCTCGACGACGCGCTCAACGCCCTTGGCACCGATAACAACCGGCACGCCGACATAGATGTTTTTCTGACCATATTCACCGTTCAGATGCGCCGCACAGGGCAGCACGCGTTTTTGGTCTTTCAAATAGGCTTCTGCCATTTCGATCGCGGAAGCGGCAGGTGCATAAAACGCCGAGCCAGTTTTCAGCAGGCCGACAATTTCAGCACCGCCGTCGCGCGTGCGCTGAACAATTTCGTCAATGCGCTTTTGCGTTGTCCATTTCATCTTCACCAAATCCGGCAGCGGAATACCAGCCACCGTGGAATAACGCACGGATGGCACCATGGTGTCGCCATGCCCGCCTAGGACAAACGCCGTCACATCGCGCACCGAAACATTAAATTCTTCGGCGAGGAAGTAGCGAAACCGCGCCGCGTCCAGAACGCCGGCCATACCCACGACTTTGTTTTTCGGCAGGCCAGATGATTTCTGCAGCGCCCAAACCATCGCATCGAGTGGGTTGGTGATGCATATGACAAACGCTTTCGGCGCGTATTTTTTAATGCCATCACCGACCTGGCGCATGACCTTTAAATTGATCTCGATCAAGTCATCGCGGCTCATACCGGGCTTGCGCGGCACCCCTGCAGTCACGATCACAACATCAGCGCCCTTGATGGCGGCATAAGATTTTGTGCCCTTCAGATCAGCATCAAAGCCGCTAACCGGTGAACTTTGCGCCAGATCAAGTGCCTTGCCTTGCGGGATACCTTCAACAATATCAAAAATGACGATATCGCCCAATTCCTTCAAACCAGCCAGATGCGCCAGCGTACCGCCAATTTGTCCGCCGCCGATAAGTGCAATTTTTTTACGAGCCATAGTTAACTTTCTCCAAATGTTGTGGCATCAAGCCGGAAATTCTGTTGCGAAGTAGCGTGAAATGCGCCCGAACACAAGCCCCTAGACACTAATCGCTCCGCCCTAAATGCGGAAGAGCCAGATAATTTTGCGCGCGCATTTCCATCAATCTGGACACGGTACGCTCAAATTCAAACGCGCCATCGCCCGCTGGATAGAGGTCGTTAGGCTCACCATCCGCCGAAGCAACGAGTTTGACCTTATGTTCGTACAGCGCATCAATCAGTGTCACAAAACGCACCGCCTCATTACGCTTGTCGGGGCGCAAGCGGGGGATGTTGTCAATAAACAGTGTATGGAAATGCTGCGCTAGGGCCAGATAATCTGCCGCGCCTCTGGCCGCCACGCATAAATCGTCAAAACTCAACCGCGCTATCCCGCCAACCGCGCGCGGCACGGGCAAATCACGACCATTGAGGTCGAGCGTTACCGGCGTTGGTGCCACGCGGGCTGTCAATTCATCGAAGCGAGCATCCAGATCAGCGCGCGCGCGCGGCCCGCAAGGGCTGAACCAAATCGGGTGTGCCTGCAAACACGCCAACCGGTAATCCCGCGCGGCCTTTAGTTCCACAATTTGTGTCCGTGATTTTAACAGATCGATAAATGGCATGAAACGATGTCGGTTCAGGCCACCTTTATATAAATCATCCGGCGGGCGGTTAGAGGTGGCGACCATGACAACGCCGCGTTCGAACAGCAAGGTGAATAGGCGACCCAGAATAGATGCATCAGCGATATCCTTCACCTGAAACTCGTCAAAACAAAGCAATGTCGCCTCAGCTGCAATATCGCGCGCAATGCGTGGCATCGGGTCGCCAGATTGCGCACTCGTTTGGCGCACATGGTGAATACGCGCATGCGTTTCCTGCATAAAGGCATGGAAATGAACGCGCCGCTTTTTTGCTACGTTCATATGATCAAAAAATAAATCCATCAGCATTGACTTGCCGCGCCCAACCCCGCCATGCAGGTAGATCCCGCGCGGCACGTCGGCGTTCGTCAATCCGATCCGTCGCCCGATTTTTTCCAGTCCTTTCGGGTGCGCATAAATGTTCAGCGCGTCAAACAAAACGTCCAACTGCGCCAGCGCCGCACGCTGGGCCGGGTCGTCATCAACGGCCTGTGCGTCGATGAGGCCCTGATACTGCGTTGCTAAAACGCCCATGGAAGTGCTGTCGCCCAAACCCGTAACCCTCGCATCATTTTGCCGCCCGACTTTAGTCAGACGCCAAACACGGGTCAATTCTTACAATTGGTGGTCACATGCGCCAGCATGAAGCCAAGTGCGGTGGAGGACTAAAGGTTATCCGTTTTCCGTCCCAGGGTCTGTTGCGCGTGTCGACGGAAACAACCACAGCGCGAGAGCCGCTGCCGCCAGCGCACCGACACATTGCGCGAGCACAAAGCCGGGCATATCGGGCGGTTGAATACCGGAGAAACTATCCGTGAAACTGCGGGCCAGCGTAACGGCAGGGTTAGCAAAACTCGTAGACGCCGTGAACCAGTAACCAGCCGTAATATACAAGCCGACCAACGCGGGTACGCTATCTGGCCGGTGCCGTATGCCGCCCAAAATAGTCATCACCAGCCCAAATGTGGCCACAGCTTCAGCCAGCCATTGCGGACCGCCCGTACGTTGGCGCGACCCCATAACCAGCAAATCCATATCAAACATGGCATGCGCCAGCGCGGTACCGGCAACGCCACCCACGCACTGAACCAAAATATAGAGACCCAATAGCCCGGCTGTCAGCTCGCCGCGGGTGAAAAACACAAGGCTAACCGCCGGATTAAAATGCGCGCCCGAAACCGGCCCTAATATAGAGATCAGCACATATAAAATCGCACCGGTAGCAATCGTATTGCCAAGCAAAGCGACAGCATCATTACCAGCGGCCAGATCAGCCGCCATGATACCCGAACCGACAACCGTGCAGACGAGCAGCATTGTTCCCAGCGCTTCAGCCAGCAACACGCGCATCAAACACCGCCTTCGCTGGCGAGAAATAAATCGAGCCGTTTTTTAATCATGGCGAAGACCTCGCGGAAATGTGCCCGCACCTCTTCGTCGCTACCTTGGAATTTGGCGGGATCAGGAAACGGCCAATGTGCGGTGGCCGGATGACCGGGCCAAACCGGACACGCCTCGCCAGCTGCGTTGTCGCACACAGTTACAATCTGATGCATAACGGGCACCGCATCACCAGCAAACTCGTCCCAAGATTTCGAGCGGAAGCCTTCATGGGGCAGGGCTAAATCTTTCAACGTCGCCAGCGCCATAGGGTGCACCTCGCCGGTTGGCCTTGACCCAGCGCTAAATGCCTGCCACATGCCAGCGCCGGCCGCGCCCATATAGGCTTCTGCCAGAACCGATCGGCAACTATTGCCGGTGCATAGAAATAGAATATTCTTCACGACGTTGACCTAAAACAGTCACGTAACAGTTTTGTGACAAACCTGTTTGGGCGGTGACCCCGAACCCGTTATGTGCACGAAGCTGCTCAGAAGACGATGATCATAAAAC
>DKNW01000046.1 GCA_002469805.1 Rhodobiaceae bacterium UBA7378 | reverse complement strand
ATATGATCACCAAGCATTTTGTTCTGCCGTTCGCGCGCGAAGGCCGGTTTTTGCGTGTCGGCACGGTGGACCCGACGAAGGCGACGCTGGGCAATCAAATTAAGGCGCTGTCGAACTACAATGTCGAATTTTTTCTGATCAAGCCCAGCGAGTTCAAGGCCTGCACGCAAGCCCCACAAGTCAAAGAGATTGTCTCAGGCAAGAAGCCGGAGAAAAAAGACGAAACACCCAAGCCGATTGCCCGCACATCGCGGCGGCGAGGGGCTGAATACGATGTCGATGATGCCGGTCTGGTTATCAAAATATGCGATGATATTTTGCAAACTGCGCTGGATCTTGATGCCAGCGATATTCATATCGAGCCTTATCGTGAAAGCGCGCGAGTGCGGATGCGCGTCGATGGCGTTCTCCAAGCTATGGACAAATTCAGCCACTATCTTTTCAATAATTATCTGGCTGTCATTACGCGTTTTAAAATTCTTGCCGATTGCGATATTTCAGAAAAACGCCTGCCGCAAGATGGCGCGATTACCTTTCGCGCATCTGATGGCTCAGATGTCGATACGCGGTTCAATGTTCTGCCGAGCAAAAACGGCGAGCGCATTGTTATTCGGTTGTTGAAGGGCGACCCGTCGCTGTCGATCGACAAGATCGGGTTCAAGGAGAGTGATCTCAAAAAATTGATCGAAGCCATTACCGCGCCGCAAGGCATGGTTCTAGTAACTGGTCCCACGGGATCGGGGAAAACCACAACCTTGTATGGCGCGCTGCAATGGATAAACGACCCGGGCACGAATATTATGACGGCTGAAGATCCGGTCGAATATTATCTGGAAGGGTTGGGACAGGTTCAGGCCAATGAGAAAATCGGGTTGACGTTTTCTTCCATCCTGCGGGCGTTTCTGCGCCAAGACCCGGAGGTCATTCTTGTTGGTGAGATCCGCGATCAGGAAACCGTGGAAATAGCGGTAAAAGCGGCACTTACAGGGCATTTGCTTCTGTCCACGCTGCATACAAATGATGCCATATCGACGATCACGCGACTGACCAATATGGGCGTGCCAAATTTTATGATCTCCGCGGCCTTGTCGCTTGTGGTGGCCCAGCGATTGGCGCGTAAAAACTGTTCGGCCTGCCTGGTGCCCGACACTACGGCGACGCCCGAGGCGATGAAATATATAGGATTTAGCGATGCCGAGATCGGCTCGGTTCAGCCCAAGCGTGGCGAAGGTTGCGATGCGTGCGGCGGTGGCGGGTATAAGGGTCGGCAGGGCATTTATGAAGTGTTGCGTGTGACGCCCAGCGTTGAGGAAGCAATTTTGCGTAATGCCCAAGCGCCGGAAATTCTGGAAGCGGCGCGAGATGATAATTTTCTTACAATGCAGGAAGTCGGGCGCGACTATCTGAAAGACGGAATTATCAGTCTGGAGGAATTCACCCGCGTTCTCGTGGTGAATTGACGGGGATAGAGGATGACGATGTATGCCTATGCCGGCATTCAGCGCGGCAAAAAAATCAAAGGAAAGGTCGAGGCAACGAGCCTTGCGAAAGCCCGCGCGTCATTGCGCCAGCAGCGTATTCGGATCAATAAGATCAAGGAAATCAAAGAAAAGAAAAAATCCGCACTGGATATCCAAATCACATGGGGCCCGTTTGGTAACATTCCTGCTAAAGAAATTTTGATGTTCACCAAAAAGCTGTCGACCATGATCCGAGCTGGCCTGCCTATTCTCGACAGTTTAATCATGGTAGCGGGCCAGACCAAAAACCCCAATATGAAACGCGTTTGTAATGAAATGATCAGCGCGCTGAATGATGGTCGCCCATTATCTCAAGCGTTCAAGGAACAAGGCCGACATTTCGACAATGTGTATCTCAACATGATCGAGGCTGGTGAGGTCTCGGGTATGTTGGATAAGTTTATCGATAAACTTGTCGAGATTCTTGAGAAGCAAGCCAAAATTCGTTCCGGTATTAAATCGGCCATGTTTTATCCGGTGACGCTAATCACTGTATCGGTCGGTATTTCGATTTTTATGCTGACGAATGTCGTGCCGACTTTTCAGGAAATGTATGAAGGCATGGGCATTGAACTGCCGGGTCCGACGCAAGCGATTGTCGATGCTAGCCAGTGGATATCTAATCCGGCAAATGTCGGTGGTGTGTTTGGCGTTATTTTCGCGGCACTCACATTGCACCGGCTGCTTGCCAAATATGTTAAGCCCTACCGGTTTGGTTATCATGCCCTCCAACTGCGCTTGCCGCTGTTTGGCGGCATTATAATGATGGCCGTGGTCGCGCGCGGATCTTTGCTAATGGCGAACTTGTTCGCCGCCGGTGTCAGCGTGCTCGAAACCTTGTCGGTCGCTTCATCTGTGACCACTAACACGCTGTATGTCCGGGCGTTCGGGCGGGTAAAGCGCGATGTGATGTCCGGGACGGAATTATCGGTGCTGTTTGCGCGCGAGAAAGTGTTTCCTATCGAATTCTCGCAATTAATCGCGGTGGGGGAGCGCACAGGTAATATGGAAGAAATGCTTAATTCGATTGCCAATTATTACGAAGAGGAGTTCGACGCACTTGTCGAAGGCCTGTCGACGGTTATTGAGCCGATCATGATCGTGTTTGTCGGCGGGCTGATCGGAGCCATGGTTGTGGCACTATATTTGCCGATTTTCTCTGCGGGCGATCTGGCAGGCGGGTAAGAAACCCCCCGTGCATATTAGGCGGGGTCCACGGGCTCGCCATCGCCACACCAGTCATCTTCAAAGGTACGCGGCCAGCTAATACCATTATCGATTTCTTCGGCAATGATTGCCGGTTGCGGTGCGTGCCGACGGCATAGTCCCTCGGGGGTTTTGGTCGGTTGAACCATCATATGCGCATCCCAGAAGCGGCAATGGCGACAATGCACAATCGGCACGGGGGCGTCGGCGGCGTCTATAAAAACGTCATTCATAGCGGCACGTTGGATGATTGGTTTCCAAATAGCAACATTGATTGTAATTTTTGAGATTGAGTGTCTTATATACACACTATTAATTATTTTTTCTTTAATATCATCGAATGAATATTCAAACACCCACCCCAACTTCGCGCGCTGCAGATGTTGTGACGTCTGTTCTTGCAACGGTGCAGGATAAATCAGTGCAGATCAAACTGGCGCTGGCTGCCATGGTGTCAGGCGGGCATGTGCTGATTGAAGATGCGCCCGGCATGGGCAAAACGAGCCTTGCTCGCGCGTTGGCCTTTCACCTCCAACTCGATTGGAAGCGCCTCCAGTGCACAAATGACACAACGCCGTCGGATATTGTTGGCGTGAATGTTTTCGACCCGCAAAGCGGCGGGTTTTCGTTCCGTGAAGGGCCGGTCTTTACCCATTTGCTGCTCGCTGACGAATTGAACCGTGCGCCCAGCAAAAGCCAGTCAGCACTTTTGGAAGCTATGGCGGAGCGTCAAACTACCATTGACGGTGTGGCACATAGCCTGCCTAACCCGTTCATTGTTATTGCGACCCAGAACCCGACCGAACAAATCGGTGTGTCGCCTTTGCCTGAATCGCAGCTTGACCGGTTTGCCGTTTCGTTTGACTTGGGGTTGCCGAGCCAAGAAACCGAAGCTGCCATTTTGCGCACGGCTAAGGCTGGCGAGGAAGTTTTCGAACACGGCACGCCGGTGTTGGCGGCGGGCGAGTTTGAAACATTGCGGAAAAATTGCAAAGAAACAGTCTTTAATGACGTTATGATTGGATACGTGCAGGCTCTGGCGGGTCGTTTGCGTCAGACTGGTTTTCCTGCATTATCGGTGCGGGCGCTTATCCAAATTAAGGGGTTGGCGCAGGCGCATGCGATGATCGATGGGCGCACTTATTGTATCCCCGAAGATGTGCAAGCCGTGTTGCTGGCCGGGCTTCAGCACCGTCTGGGCCAGGGTGGGTCGGGCAATCGGGCGGCGAACCGCGAAGTGATTTCCACGTTGTTGCATGAGGTTAACGTGCCATGACACCAAATGCCGGTGCGGGCGCACGGCGAGCGCCGCTTGCCTTGTTCGACCGGCTGACCCAGAGACTTTCGCGGCGACGCAAATGGCAGGGGGGCAGCTGGGAAATTCGCCAAAGCAGCTTGTATATCGCACCGAACCGATTCGGGATTTATGCAGGATTTCTCGCGCTGGCGAGCTTCGCCATGGGCTACAAAGTGCAGAATAATTTCATTTTGCTGGCCGTTATTTTTCTGTTTCTCGTGCTGATGATGTCACTCATTGCTAGCGTACGAAACTTGCAAGGCTTTAAGGTGACGGCCCATCTGCAGTCGTATTACTTCGCCG
>DKNW01000116.1:6566-8406 GCA_002469805.1 Rhodobiaceae bacterium UBA7378 | reverse complement strand
TTCAAATCGCCGAATTTACCGGGTCAGGTCGTTATGGCATCAACTGGCACGAAATGTGCAAACTATGCAAAACGTGAACCGGTTCAACACATACAAGAACCGAATGATAAGGGGATTATCGCATGAGTACGGATCTGGTTATGGTGCAAGAGAGCGTCAAATTGGCGTTGGATGCTGCTGATGCCGCGGCCGATGTCACGGCCGAGTACAACAAGGTAAAAAAAGAGAACAAGAAAATGCTGTCCCGTGTGAATTCCATTCACCGCATGTCTGGGCTGATCGCTATCATCGCCGCCATTATGACGGCAGGTGCGCTCGTTCTTTCCCTGATTGTCCATTTCCGGTCATTGTCATCGCTTGAATTGCTTTCGGGCACTAATCGCGAGGCGCTTATCGTGTTTGCCGAGAATGTCGACAACATGAACCAGTCGATTGAAAAACTGGATGGCACGTTCCAGCGTCAAGAAGACCTTGTCGCTTTGAATGAAAAATTACTCGTCGAAATTCAGGCCTTACGCACCGGCAGTCAAGCGCCTTTGAAAGCCATCGATACGCGTTTGAAGGCTGCAATGGATGAGCAGAAAAAAGCCACTGGTCAGCTGGCGTCATCAATTTCCAGCTTTTCTGGCCGTCTAGCTGCAATGCAAAAAGAAACAGCGAAGCAGATTAATAAATCTGCAAAGACGATCAGCTCCATGGCGACAAAAACCGGTGGTAAAGATGACAAAACACTTGCTGAGATGAATAAAAAACTGGCAAAAATGGACCAGCAACAGCAGGAGCTGGCGCAACAGTTAGAGCGTCTGGTCCTTGAAAATTCGGCCATGCGAAAAGTGCTTACCAACGGGCAACGTCAGATCAAATTCCCGTAAGTAGCGCATAGAGAGTGCATTTATGCAAAGCTCGGAACTTGAAGGCAATGGACAACCCGATGAAATGCGGGAAGTAGACGTCGAGGGGGAAAAATCTTCCAACCGCGCGGCGTCACTCTTGCGTATTAGCGGATTGGGCAACCGTTCGCGGGCCAATGGGCTGCGCCTTAAAAATGGTGATGTAATCGTCGCGATTAACGGTGAACCCTTTCATGGCAATGAAAACGATCTTCAAGAAGCCCTTACGCTGGACAATGTCGAGACGCGTGCGCTTGTCACTGTCAGCAGGGGCAATGTACTTTTTGACATCATAACCGCTGGCCCGCTTGGGGGCGCGTATGAATTTGCCGAACCCGAATTGGCTAATGATATTTCTGAAGCTTTCGCGACCTATCAGGTCGACGATATCGATAATTATGAACCCTATGAGGTGATGCGAAATATCCGGCGCGATTGCTTGATCTTCTCGTCGACGCACACCCAGTTGCCCTATTTGTTTCCGGCCGTGTGGCTTTTGCAGAACCGCATTTGGGAACCGATGTTCGCGGTTATCGCGGCCTATGGCTTTTCGATTGTGGTTAATCCCCTGTTGTTCCTGCTGATCTATGTCCTGACATGTGTGTATTTCGGGCGCGGGCAGGTGGGTATTTTACGCAGCTACGCGCTGTTCCATGAACACAATCTATGGCTTTGCGTTGCTGCCCGTTCGGTCGAACATGTGCAGACCATATGCCGGCAGCTGGATAGGCGCTGCGACTTTCGGTTCAGCTATGTCGGCCCGCCGGCAGGCCCTGAAGATGAAGACACCGACAAAGCCTAATTCATAGCTCTAGTCCTACCGCTAGTCCTACTGCGGTTCCGTCTTGCAGCATGGTTGCACATGTCTGGCACAAATCGGTTGCGTATAATGTACACAAGACACCACACAAGACCCGGCACATGTCTGGCTCAGATCTAGGCATATGACA
>DKNW01000116.1:0-6242 GCA_002469805.1 Rhodobiaceae bacterium UBA7378 | reverse complement strand
GGCATATGACACGAGGTGCGCGCACGCGATCAATATCTGGCGGGAGATTGAACCCAAAGCCCAGCTAGAAGGCTAGCCAGCACTGTAGCTTAAAGATTAGTAGTTAATTTCGATCTCAATACGGCGGTTCGTGGCGCGGCCATTCGCGGTCGCATTGTTGGCTACGGGGCGGCTGTCTCCAAAGCTGACGGCCTGCATACGTTGACCATTAACCTTGCCGTCGTTTTGTAATGATTGCACCACGCTGGATGCACGTGCTGCGGCCAAATCCCAGTTGTCGCGATATTGCGATCCGAAAATCAGCGGCACATCATCCGTGTGACCAGACACATTGATGCGGCTGTTACCTTGCGCGTTGAGGGCGCCGATGCGCTGCATGATCTCGCGGGCCTGAGGGGTCAAATTAGCCGACCCAGAGCGGAAAGCCCCTGCTGAGCCTACAGTGACCACTACACGATCTTCATCACGTTCGACGGCAACAAGGCCTTGGCCTATCTCTTGTTTCAGTGCAACTGTCAATTTGTCTTCGGCTACTTGCGCCCGACGCGATTGCTCTTCCGGTGAGCCTTGTTGGGCGTCTTCGCCCTCGGATTCTTTCTTCTGCAGGCGTTCTAACTCATCTGTCAGCTTTTTCAGTTTCTGTTCAAGGCCACCAAACAGCACTTCCTGATCAGTTTTTCCGGCTTGATCTTTGGCCTTTTCAACAGCGTCGAGTGTTTTCTTAAGGAGTTCGGGCAACCGTTCGTCGACGTCTTTGTCAGCAAAATTCACGACCAGCTTCTCGCCCAGTGTTTCAACCTGGATATCACCCTTAGCAACGGCTTGCTCCAGAGCTTCCATAATTTCTTGGGCCTTGCCATCGCCTTCGTCGGCTTCTTTGGTTTTGGTTTGAAGCTCTAGCTCGGGCTGATTTACCTGCGTGGTCTGTTGTGTCATTTCATTGGTCACAGATGGTGCGGGCGAGGGGCTGAATGTCATCGAAATGATGGTTGTGCCCATGGGCTGCTCAACGATCGGGATTTCGCGCTGGATACCAAAAGCGTTATTCAGCGAACCCGTGATCTGTTTGAACTTCGGCACGTTAAACTCTGCAAAAGATAGAATGAGCACGAAGAAGCACATGAGAAGGATCGCCATATCGGCGAACGTCCCCATCCAGGCTGGAAGACCTTTGTCCGGACAGCGCGGACACTCTTCTTCCATCTCCTCGACTTCTTCTTCAATCTCTTGTGTTGTGCTCGACATGGGTTCTCCGGACCGAAAAAGCGTATCAGTTGCTAGGCGGCTTCAAGCATTTTTTCTTGAGCTTTAGCCGGCAAATTGGCGACCATCTGATCTTGAATATTCCGGGGGCTCTCGCCGCGCGCAATACTCCGAAGGCCGGAAACAACCATCTCTCGATAAACAACCTCGTACTCCGTGAAGCCCTCGAGTTTGGTCAGCATTGGCTGGAATAAAAGGTTGGCGAGCAGGGCGCCATACATCGTTGTCAGAAGTGCAATCGCCATGGCCGGACCAATTGATTTCGGGTCAGCCATGTTGCCCAGCATGAATACGAGTCCGATAAGCGTTCCCACCATGCCCATTGCCGGGGCCACATCCACATAGGATTTGACCACGTTCTGCCTAGCAAGGTGTCGCGCTTTCATCGATTTGATTTCTTGGTTTAGCTGGCCTGTTAGCTTGGTTTCATCTGCACCATCGACCAGCATTTGCATGCCTTTGGAGAAGAATTTATCCGGAACTTCCTGTCCTTCCAAGGCCATCATGCCATCTTTACGGGCGATGGCGGCTAGTTCTACCATACGTTCGATAAGGCCTTCATTTTTTTTAATCGGCGGCATGAAAACCTTGCCCATGGCAGCGAAGCTGGCAAGCCACGTGCTTAGCGGATGAGCATACATTACAGCGAAAAACGTGCCACCAAACACAGTTGTCATTGATGGGTAGTCAATAAATGGCTCAACTCCGCCCCCAGACATCATGGTGTACACAACCATGCCAAAGGCACCAAACAGACCGATAATAGACGCTATATCCATTGCTAAACTCTCTAATTGCAAAAAGGTTAAGTCTTGTTAAGCAAATCGTGTACCAAACTTTGCTTCATGACAATTCATAAATTGAATTTCTTCGTTATTTTAACTTACAATTGGCAGATTATTTGCACGGTACAAATAAACTGAAATTGTTTGAGGAAACTGAAAATGCAAAACCTCCGCCAATCTGTAGCGACCAGATGCGCCGCATCTCTTTTTGTTTTCGCTTTGGTGTTTGTTTCGAATGGACGCAGTGCGGCGGCAGACGAGCAGGTTTTTATCGAACGTGACATTGTTGTCATTGATCTCATCCAGAATGTTGAGTGGCTGCGCTGCAGTCTTGGACAGATTTGGGATGGCAAAACATGTCAGGGTGAGATCATGAAACTGAACCATGATGAAATTGCCCAAGCGATTGTGCAGGCCAATGAACAAGTTGGAGGAAATTGGCGCTTGCCGAGCGCTGACGAGTTGCAAGCTTTGGTGTGCGAGACCTGTACGCCGCCAAAGATTGACGCTGAGATGTTCCCTAACACCTCGCCCGAGCCGTATTGGACGGGAGAGCGTAATACGTTCACCAGTGAGAATTATTACTCAATCAATTTCTATACAGGTCACAAATATGGGCGGTTTTTCAAAAACCAGCAGCTCGCTGTTCGGCTTGTGCGCGGCCGTTAGCCTGGCTCGTTGGCGTTTTCGGCCAGTTCGCGCCGCCACAGCCAATATTTAAATGCGCTCATGAAACCCCCTGCCACAATAATGCCAGCGCTAACGCGGGTGGGGGTGAACATGCCCAGAAATTGCATGTTTTCACCGGCAGCAAGTCCGACGGCTAGAAGCACAAGTGCCCCCAATACAAAAAACCTGATGAACAGGCACTGTTGGCAAACGCCGCTATCAGTATCACTATTTTTACGCATTTCGGCCCATCCAGAGGTTAAATATTCTACGCGCTTGGTTATTCAAGAATCATACCAAAACACAGAAAATGTACAAAAACACCGTCTGTTTTTTGACAACAAACAAAAAACATAAAAGTAAATATCACGTAAATAATTGAAAATATTAATTAATAAGAAAATATTTTTGACATTTGCCACAGTCAAATTGTTATTTTTGCCAAAGCGGTAATCGCGCTCAAAGTACGCTCATACACAGAAAACGGAGTGTGTTATGCAACTGAGTCAATCGATCCGCCTTAAGCAAAAGCAGTCAATGGTGATGACACCACGGCTGCAACAAGCCATTCGTATGCTGCAGATGAACAACCTTGATCTGGCGAGCTATCTTGAAGATCAAGCCCTCGAAAACCCGTTTCTCGAGGTTGGTGCTGATAGTGATGCATCCGGTGATGTCTCCCCTGAAGTGGGCTCAGATGTCGGGATCGGCGACGCCTCAAGCGAAACTGGCGGCGCTGATTTGATTGATACCGACATGAAAGCTGGCGCTAGCCCACAAGATGACCCAGCCGCCAATCAGGAATTTGACAACCGTTTTGACTATAGCGCCGCAGATGGACCAGCTGGCCACCTTGCCGGGCAGGGCGGTCAAAGCGGTCAGGGGGGTGATCAAGATTGGGACATGATCGCTTCGACAATCGCTGAGCGCCCACCATCGCTCTTTGAACATGTAGGCCGCCAAATTGATATCGCGTTTAGCGATGCCAAACAGAGAATGATCGCGCAAATTTTAACGGGTGCGTTGTTACCAAGCGGTTGGTTGGGCAAATCGGTTGAAGACATTGCCGAAGAAAATGATTTGGCGCGAGACGATGTGGCTGCCGTGCTTGTCCAGATACAGAAATTTGAACCAACCGGCATTTTTGCTATCGGCCTTGCTGATTGCTTGCGATTGCAAGCGCGCGAAGCCGGCCTGCTGGATGCCGCTTTTAACGTGTTGCTGGATAATCTTGAACTGCTCGCACAAGGCAAAATCGACCAGCTGGCGCGTCGGTGCAAATCTTCGCCCGAAGATGTGCGCGACATGCTGCAGCATCTACGCCAGTTTGACCCAAAACCGGCGGAAACTTTTTTCGGTGAGCCAGATATTGTCAGCGCACCAGATTTAATTGCTTATCGCGGTCCCGATGGGTGGGTTGTCGAACTCAATAAATCTACCCTGCCGGGCATCACGATTGATGAAAACTACGCGGCGCGGCTGAAAAAACGGGTTGCGGCCCAAGCCGAACAGAAATTTACCATGCAGGCGTTGTCATCGGCGCGTTGGCTGAAACGTGCCATGGAGCAACGAAACGAGACAACATTGTCAATTGCGGCTGAAATTGTTCGTCAGCAAACCCCGTTTCTTGAAAAGGGTGCAAACCACCTAAAACCCCTGCTGCTGCGAGATGTTGCCAAAGCGGTAGGTATGCACGAAAGCACGATCAGCCGTGTCACAACCGGGTTAATGATCGCCACGCCGCGCGGGAGTGTCACATTAAAATCATTCTTCAGTGTGTCGCTGGCGTCTGATGACAACGAAGCCGGCACGTCTGCGGCTTCTGTACGCCACTTGATTGGGGAGATTGTTAGGGGAGAAGTGCCTGGTGACCCCCTCAGCGATGACGAAATTGTGTCGCGCATCAATGCAAGCGGAATTGCCGTTGCACGCCGGACAGTCGCGAAATATCGGCAGATACTGAAAATCCCGTCAAGCGCGGAGCGTCGCCGGCGCGCCCGTTTGAACGCACCGGCCTAAGTCTTAAGAAGTAGTTTTGCCAGGGGCGTTTGGTGGGCCGATGAAATCATCGGGCAGATCGCCTGGCAGATTATTGCCGCCATCGCTTGCCAGACTAACTGGCAGATAGCGGTCGATCGTTTCGGTATATTCGCGAACGGGCGTGTCAGCCTCGTCAAAAAATACGAAATGCACTCCTAGGGTCTCATTTGCAAGAATTTTATCCATGTCAAATCTCCGTTAATACGGAGATAGGAATGCATTTTATGTGCCAAAACCTGTGCTTAGCCAGCCTCGGCCATGATTGTTTGCAAAAGATCCCGGTGCGCTGAAGGCATATGCGCGATCCGTTGCAAAACGACAGCGGCACTAAACACACGTACATCGGTCGGCCCTTCAACTTGCGCCATAGCGGGCCATGGGCGCGCGGTAAGTACTTCCGGAATACCGAATAAATCGCCGCGCATATAGCGGTGCAAAACGCGCGTTTCACCCGCCGCCAAAATTTTTATCTGCCCACGCTCAACAAGATATATGTGCCTTGCCGGTTGGTCGGCGCGAAACAAAATTTCACCGTCGATCATGCGGTAAATTTTATTGTGGTTTTCATCAAACATATTCATGCGGCGGTCACCCCGAGGCGGCGCATAATATCACCGGCGAGGCTGCGCGATAGGGGCCAGGTAAGCCGGTCTTCGCGGGCGAGGTTGTTTTGCAGTATGTGACGCGGACAGCAAATGACAGCGCATGGCGTCGAGGCGACAATCTGGCTGCGATATTTCTCAAGCGCCAGCATTTCCAGCGGTAACAGCAAGCTATTCGGGCCAAAAACTTTTCCCGTTTGTATATTTTCGGCGGTGCCACGCTCAACGATAAACGCCGTATCGGCCATTTGATCGGCTGCGATAATCATGTCGCCTTTATCGGTGATACGACGGGGAATATCGCGGAAGAACTTCTGATCGATCATACCCCGACCCCTAACCCAAGTTAAGGTCGTCAGCAATCTCAACGGTCGCAATGCAGCGGTTGAAAAAATCCATGGCTTCGGCCCGACCGTGCAACCGGTATATTCGCATCGCGGCATAGCGGCCCGCGGCAAAGGCGACGGCTTCGGGGTCGCAATGACGCGCCGTCACAGCATCCAGCAGGTGCTCCACGCCGTCGCGCAACGCTTCAAGGCGGGCAATTTCGTCCGCGCTCATACTTTGCGCACCACCATCCTCACGAAGCACGGAAGCAACCGACAAACTACGGCGATAGTCTTCTAGGTCTATAATTTTATCCATTCTTCTAACGCTTTCACCGCGGGTCTAACGGGGAATTCCGCACCCTTCTGCGTTAATATTAACGACCGCGCGGCGGCTCCCTTTACGCTAGAGCCCATGTTTTCTAGCGAATTTGTGGAATTTTAATTGTATCGCCTCGCGGGAAGTTTTAATTTGCAAAAGGCGCAGCATATGTTAGTGAAAACGCGGCCTTGTGAGGGCGTCCGCTCTCCTCATAGGCGGAGTAGCTCAGCTGGTT
>DKNW01000087.1:752-7386 GCA_002469805.1 Rhodobiaceae bacterium UBA7378 | reverse complement strand
GCGCCGTCGAGCCAACAGCAACATTCGCTGTTTCAGTGCCCACGTGACCGTAAATTGTCAGATTTTCGGCGTCGAGCACATTGGATCCGGCAGCTGCGCCACCTGTTTCGGCTACATTTGGCGCACCAGCCAGCGTTGCAAGGTGAAACTTCGCGTCCGTCGGATCGCCATAAGTTGCATCCGACAGCTTACCGTAGGTGACGGCACTGCCATCGATCTCAGTCAGCGTAAAAGTTGTAGCCGCTAGATTAGCCGTACCGACCTTATAGATTTGACCAGGGATCAAACCTGGCAGCGGCGCCGAGCCTTTTTCGTAGGTAACAAGATCACCAGCGGCAAAATTATGGTCCGCAGATGTCGTGATAATCGCCGCCGCACCGTTGGCGGCTATGGAAGAAGCTGTAGTGCTTTTTTCCAACTGCGAGTCAATTTGCCAGACTCCTAGCGAAGATGGGCTGACATCTTTGATAGTCAGCGTGTGCGTGTGTTGCGGGGTTTCATCAAAACCGATTTCAAATTGCGTATCTTGAAAGGTGCCATTCAGAAGTTTGGTTGTGTTGAACGATGTCGTTTCGGAAATACGCAACAACTCGTTTTTCAGCTGGTTAACTTCCTGGTTCAGAGCCACTCGGTCGGCACCGGAATATGTGCCGTTAGCCGCCTGTACACCCAGTTCACGCATGCGCTGGAGGATTTCGGAAACTTCGACCATCGCCCCTTCTGCAATCTGGGACATTGAAATGGCGTCACCAGCATTTCGGATAGCCATTTGCATGCCGGAAATCTGTGCCGTCATGCGGTTAACGATTGAGGCACCAGCCGCATCGTCGCCTGCATTATTAATGCGCTTACCCGAGGACAAACGCTCGACCGCATTGGAATAATTATCCTCATTCCGGGTCAAATGATGCAACGACTTCAAGGCTGCAATATTGGTATCGATTTTTGTCATAGTCCTTCCTCGGTCTAAACTTTAATCAACACTGCAAGTTGCGTGCCAAAAATACTCTGATGTTGCATCATTCGAACTACCGCAAATAATCGAACAGGCTTTGCTGTCCGATTTTAACAAACGCCTGCTGCGCGGCGTCGCGGTTCAAGATCATAGATTGAAGCTCAGTAATGAGTTCCGTCAGGTCAGCGTCGCCAATTTCAGAAATTTCTTCGCTGACGGAGATTTTCCGTTCGGCCAAAACCTGAAGCTGATTATCGGTTTTATTCATCTGCGCGCCGATAAATGCCATCTGCGTACTAATATGTTCGATGGTTTTATTCAAATTATTGACAGATGACGACACAATCTGATCGGTATCGGTCAACTTACGGGTTTCACCGATTTTCCGTCCCATACCGTCATAACTGTTGAAATTGGCGAAATAAGTAATGTCCTCTTCGCCGAAATCTACGCCCTGAATCTCCATATCTTCCATCGAAATATCGCCGTTAAAGGTTTCCGTCAGTGCCAGGGCGCCATTAGAATCAACCAGGGCTGAAATGCCGGTCACGCCTGTCTGCGCGTTAATCGCGGTAACAAAGCCGGTCAGGTTGCCGCGCGAAACATCGGTGCTGATCGTGGTGCTTCCTTTCGACCCGGTGAGTGTAAAGCCCACGGTAATCGGGTCGCGTGGCAAGGTGAAATCGACAGTAGCTGAGCCAATCGCCGTCGCCTGACGGGTAGTTGCCGCAGCGGTTGAGATGGTGTGTTTCGCCGTTTTGAGCATATCAAAAACACTTTGACTTCCGTCGGGTGTCTCGACGCGCATGAACGCATTGGCGCCGTCTAGCGACGTTGTTACCTGCAGACTTTCCGATAATTTAAGTTGGCGCTGTCCGGCATCGCCCTCATAGGTTATCCGCCCGTCGGGATGCTGTTTGAAAGCGTCAATATCTGTCCGGAAGCCGCCAAAGAGATTGAGCCCGCGCGCATCGCGGGTATTGGCGATGGACACCATCACGCCGGTTAACTCATCGACCTCGCGTTCAATAGCGGCGCGGTCTTGTGTACCATATGTGTCATTTGCCGCTTGAATAGCCAGTTCCGAGATGCGGGTCATCACATTGATTGCTTGTTGCAGCGCGCCATCCGTCAAAGCGAGCCGTCGCTTGGCATCATGCGCATTGGTTTCAAACCGTTCGAGAAGATTGCGCTGTTCTTTAGCAACCGACAGATTGACCGCGGCAACCGGATCATCAGACGCACGCAGAATGCTCTTGCCGGTCGCAATTTGCGCCTGCAGGCTCTGAATGTCCTCGTTAATTTCACCAAACCGGCTGATCGCCTGTTTATTGAATAGCTTGGTTGAGATTTCCATATCCTACCTCACACAGTGTCCATGAGTGTTTGAAAAAGTTCACGCGCTGTTTGCAAAATGCGCGCTGATGCTTGATATGCCTGTTGCTGCTCAATGAGCTTAGCGGCTTCGGAATCCAGATTGATGCCAGAATACCGGGCTTCAGCTTCGATGCTCGCATCGCGGATTGACGACACGGAATCGAGTGTTGCTTCACCCGAGCGCAGACTCGCGCCAATAGTGGTGACAATATCGTTAAACATTTGCTGGAAGCCCGCACCATTGGGACGCGCGACATCTGGTTGTTGTAGAGCAACCAGCGCGGAAATGTTGCGTCCATCGCCCACTGCGCCGGTGTTTTCTTCAATATGAAAACTGTCACCAACGACACTTTTACCAGCAATACTGATCTGGTATCCCGCCGCTTTGGTTTGTCCAGACGCATCAAGAACGCGTGTCGCGATCGAATGCCCGGTCGCCTTATCAACAAACTCGACCGTGCCGCTATCGGCGTTTATGACCTTTACCGACACTTCATCCATCAGCGCGGGCGCATTAGCGGGCACCTCGTCATAGGCCGCCGACATAAGCCGTGCGCCACTGCCACTCAGAACAACAATCAGCTCTTCAGGTGGCAGATTAGACAACGTAATCACCTCACCGACCCGTGTTGACGCCGACCGCGTGATATCAATGCTGCTGCCGTCGGAGCGCACGACCTCAAGATCGTCACCGCTCGCCTTGATTTCATATTGCGAGGTCTTGAAGCCGAGCGTTTCAGCTGTCGATGTGTGCGGCAATGTTAGCGCGGTGTCCGCCAGCGTCGTCTGTAGCAAAATCCGGTCACTTGTCGCCGTGGTTGTTGTGGCGTCTGTACCAGCAAAAGTCGCCGTCAGTTTCGAGGTGTCATCGCTGGTGAGCGTGTAGGTCGAGCCGCTAAGGGCAATCGACACATTAACCGCGACCCCGCCGACATCCACCGCAATTGTTTGTGTGGTGACAGGCAAGGTTACGCTGCGGCCCGACAGGGTAACTGTTGGATTGGCAAGCGAGGTGTCGAGACCGAATAACTCAGCCGCATCGCCATTACCAGCAATCACCGCATTGCCCGGCACCGAGATCTGACCGCCATCGATTGCGCCGCCCGTTGCAATAACTTGCAAGCGCTTGCTGGCGTCGAAATAGGCTGACAAGCGTCCTTCTTCACCGCCTGTAACGGTTATATCCGGATTGGTTTTCACGGATGCATCGGTATACGAAACTTTAAGCGTATACGTCTCCCCGCCATAAGATACCTGCACCGTGCTTTGGTCGTCAGGTAACGTGGTCAAGGCCGCTGCGCCGGAAAGCGCTGTGGTTGGCGCGGTCGCGCGTAATTGGCGGGCCACTTCTTTGGCAATGTTGGCCGACGACGTTTCAAGCAATGTGTTGACATCAACCGAAGCGGCAAAAGCCGTGCCCGTGCCCGTCGCTGGCAGAGATACTGCAATTTGCGCCGCGGCTACGGAAGCGCGCATGCCCGAAGATCCGGCCTGATTACCTTCAATGCCGTCATTTAGATTAAACGACAAGGTAGATTTTTCGCCCGTTGTCGACATTGTTTCGCGAATAAATCCGTTGCTTATTTCGGACTGTGCGCTTGTCGCCGTTACTCCGTTTTGCGTGACCGAGAACGAGCCGGCCGATAACAATTCAATTTCGCCGCCAAAGCGGGCCGCGTCGGTTGTGTTACTGCCAACAACAGCACCTAGGACGACATCTGATGTGCGACTTTGAGTTCGGCCATCAACTACGCGCGCGGTTAGCGTGCCGCCATAGGTGAAGTCAGAGAACATAACGTCGCCGCCATCGGCGTTTTCCAATACGAGACGTGCCTTATCGCTCGACAGTGTCGCGGTGACGCCGGTTTGCGTTGAGACCTGATTAATTTTGGTCGCAAGATCCGACAGGTCCGTCGTCGAAATATTCGCCGAAATGGTCAGAGGGCTCTGATTATTGGACTCAAACGAGAAGCTAATGCTAGATGCCGCGCTCGCCGACATAAGCTCAACCCGTGTCGTCGCCTTGGCCCGCACACCCAGCGTATCCATTTCTTTGTTGATCTGGGCCGCCAAGTATCCCGCTGATGAGGATACCGGCACGCTTATAGACGCGGTGTTGGTGCCGCTTTGCAGGCTGAGATTATATGCTGTGGTGGGGCTGGCGGGTAACGCGCCCGATGCGCTGACCGCGCTGGCGCCTGTGCCATTACTGCCAAGCGTCAAACGATGGTCGCCACCCTGACGCGATCGCGTCATGGTCATATCACGATAGGCCGGCGTATCAATGTTCAGATAATCCGAGCGATACTCGGCGGCAGGATCAAAACCATTTTCCGATGTGATGATCGAGGCAATATCGGCAGCGGAAAGTTGCGAACCGGCAATATGGCGCCCTTCACGGGTGAATATCTGTATATCGGATGCCGAAGTTGCCGCCTTGTTAGTGCCGATGATGGTCGTGCCGCCAGCCGATATGCGGCCGACTTTGCTCGAATCGGTTGAGAAGCTGTTGCTGGCCAGCGCAAAAGTGAGCTGGCCACCCGCACCCGCGGCATATATGCCAAGATCCGCCAAGGTGCTGTTACCGGCAGTTTTCATGGTGCCAAGGTTCAGATATTCAGCAACCTCGCTGGCATCTTCCCACCGCCCGGTATCGCCCGGAAAAACCGAACCATAAGACACGTCAATCTGATGATCGACGACACTGCCATTTGACTGGATAATTGAAAAGGACAACGTTGAGAGATTGGAAAGCTCTGTCTGCGCCAAAGAGAATTGCAACTGCTCCTGCGTGTCATAGGAGGTCAGTGAAACATTACCGATGTTCTCCGGTATAGTCACCGCAACGCCGTCTTGCAGGAACTGTGCTGCGGAAATCACCGTATCGGAATTACTCAATAATTTTTGTATGGCGCGCGAATCCGTGCTGGTAGTCGGCGGCAAAGCCTCAGCCGTCATGACCGCGCTACCATCATTGGTCAGATCAGCGGAAACAAGATTGCGCGAGGCCGCAGCGATATCACCAGGGCGCTCGATCAGAAATGACAAATCGCCCGCATAATCGCGTGCTGGGCTAATGATTACTTCATCATTATTATTCGGCTGCCCGATTAACTTAACTTCGAGCCCCGGCAGGTTGATCGAATTACGTCCCGTAGCAATCGTTTGAGCATCCTGATTGCGCGCGATCCAAACATTCTGCTCGGCATTATAAGCAAGCGTCACGTCGCGCGGATCAATCTTATCAATATTGTGAATGACGAACTCGACAGAAATCGAACCTGTATTTGTTGGATTTTCAATCGCCTTAAAGCCAAGCGACTGGAACATATCTCCACCATCAGCACCGTCCATCGTCAGGCCCGCGCGGTGTTGCGCGTTCATGGATTGCGTGAAATTAAAGGCCAGCTGGTCAACTTCAACCGCGGTTTCGGTCAACAGAGTGAACGCGTCTTTCAGGCCTTTCAGCTTACCATTGAGAACCTGTGTCGTTGGCGTGCCATCAATGGTGAACTGCATACTGCGACCATCATTCTGCGTGCCGAAAATGACACTTCTGCCGCCATCAACAAGCGCGAGCCCCGCACCGCTTTTACCTAGCCGCACCGTCGCCGCTCCTTGATCGCTGAGGTCAACTGTTACCTCCGCAAGTCGGCTCACCTCATCAATGAGCCGGTCGCGCGTATCTAACAGCGCGTTGCTTGCATTGGCCTTACCCGATGCCATGAGACGTTTATTATTGCCGGCGATTTCAGCCGCCAGTGACGTAATAAGCTTGGCACTTTCATTGGCCTCAACTATGGTCGCGGACTTCAGATCGCCCAGCGTTTGAGCGGTTTGCCGAAAGTTCTCCGCCAGCGCCTTACCATCTTCAATTGCAACAATGCGTGAAGCTTTGTCGGCGGGTGCCGCGGCAACCGCCTGCAGTGAGCCGAAAAAGTTGCCAAGGAAATTACCGATGCCGGCATCGCCCGGCAGCAGCATATTTTCCAACTCACGCAATTTTCCCACCATCGCATCAGTGGTTTCAAACTGTGCTGTCGCCGTGCGCGATCGGTTTTGAAGATAGCTATCAAATGACCGGCGAATTTCCGAGACGCGAACACCCAGCCCGATTTTACTGGCCGCACCGCCTTGGGTACCCTGACCTGAGGTTACCTCGCCAAGATCTGCTTCGCGCCGCTTGTAACCATCCGTATTGATATTCGCAATGTTCTGGCCAGTTACCGACAGACTTTGCCGATATGCCTGCAGACCACTTTTACCGATGTCAAAAAGGCTTGCCATTTATCGGTCCTCGTC
>DKNW01000087.1:0-367 GCA_002469805.1 Rhodobiaceae bacterium UBA7378 | reverse complement strand
GACGCAAGATCTTTGGCATACTGGTCGTCCAGCATGGACTGATAGGTATCGCCCGCCTGACTTCCGAAAATATCATCAGCGAGGTTCGCCGAACGAGCCGCTTTCACAAACTGCGACACAAAAATAGCTTCAAAAGCGTCTGCCGTCCGACGCAATTCATCAAGATCATTGCCATCAAGTGCGCCTTTGCCGTTTAGCTCAAACGTTTTGTTAAGTGGAAGGCCAGGATTTTGGTTGATCGGATCCATACACCTTTCCTCTAAATTATCACTAGCTCGGCGCGCAGTGCACCGGCTTGACGCAAGGCTTCAAGAATGGCCACCAAATCAGCGGGGCTTGCCCCAACCCCGTTCATCGTGTCGACAAT
>DKNW01000140.1:28561-29005 GCA_002469805.1 Rhodobiaceae bacterium UBA7378 | reverse complement strand
AGATAGGCGGAAAGCGACCAATAGCGCATACCGAGCAGGCGACGCATAGCATTCATCACAGTATTGAGGGCTAATACGGCATCATAAGCGTGGTCGCCAATATAAGCCAGCCAGCGGGCGTAAAGCACAACATTGTCGAACGCGTCGCCATGCATAATGAGATAGCTTTTGCCGTTTACCGCTTTGTAAGTGTCGGTTAGGCACACTTCAATGCCCCCGAAATGGGTGCCGCAATATCGACGCAGCCCCTCATCGTGATTGCCGGGCACATAAACAACTTGTGTGCCTTTGCGGGCTTTGCGTAAAATTTTCTGGACGACATCATTGTGGGATTGCGGCCAATACCAGCTGCGCTTCAAGCGCCAGCCATCGACAATATCGCCGACCAGATACATCTTTTCGCATTCATTATATTTCAGAAAATCGAGAAGTAGATCGGCTTGT
>DKNW01000140.1:0-28253 GCA_002469805.1 Rhodobiaceae bacterium UBA7378 | reverse complement strand
CGAGAAGTAGATCGGCTTGGCAAGCGCGTGACCCAAGGTGGATGTCGGATAAGAATATTGTTTTATAATGGTTCGTATGCGGCGTGAAATCGTCGGGCGTAACAAACTGTTGCATGGTGCAGTCCTTATCTACGGAACTATTCAAATTTTCACAAACAACTATTACAACTTCGTAAAGTCTCTAACATATTGAAAATTAGTCGAAAAAATCGTCCTCAACCGCAGGGGGTTCGAGTTTTTGCGGCACAAGGCTGTCATGTGATTCGCGAAATGCTTCGACGGCGCTTATCCGAACCGTGCCAAAGCGGGTCATTACAGTCAGTTCACGCGGTGCGAGAAAGCGCGTATCCGCAATTGGCGTAAACTCGATATCGAGCGGATGCATTTCATCAGCCCGCTCAAAAGTTTTCTTCGGGTAACCGGCAACCGGCTCCCAGCGCACCCGGCAGGCAATGCTGTCCTCTAGGGGCGCAGGTGGCGCGTTATTCATGTTTTCAGGGCGCAGGCGTGCAAGGCGTCGCCCGTCAAATAGGCGCACAGGCTTGCGGCAGAACGCGTCACCCTGTTCGGGGTTTTGGCGTATCAGCAGAGACAAAAACGGGTCGCGCGTACCGGGGCCAACCTCGTCAATGCGCACTGGTGTAACCACGTCTTGCGCTCTGTTCGGCTTATAATTCGTTGTGTAGGAAACCGGCGCGCCGGCCTTATAAGCAAGTGTGGCGTGGTTAATCACACCATCGCCTGTCCAACTATAGCGCAAGCCCTGCGGTTCATAACCATCAGCCAACAAGCCGCCATATGTTTCCACGAGCGCGCGAGCGTCGGAAAATACCATGCCCAGTCCAGAAGCCTGTAGTAGAGCTGATAATTCGTATGTTTCTTGGCTGACGGTTAGCTTTATATCGGCTCGGCCAAGCAGCACGCCGCGTATATAAATTTTATACGCACTGATATAGGTGGCCGGGGATGCGGGAGTTACCGGCGTTGCCATAGCCCCGCTCGCGGCATGTATCAGCGCAAAGATGATTAGGAAACGGTGGATCAAAGGTTCTCTCTTTCGGAGTTCTTGATATAGCTTACTACGCTAGGCCGTTTGGCGTACTTTCTCAATGTCGGCAGGCAGGGTACGTGATGCCAGCCATAAATGCACCGCCGCCCAGATGGATAATAGTGTCGATGCGGCCATAGCGTAAGGCAAAGCCCGCGCACCGTAATCGGTTGACAGATAATCGCTCATAACGCCAATCATTAATGGCCCTAATCCTAAGCCGATAATATTGTTGATGAAAAGTAAAATTGCGGAGGATAGCGAACGCATTTCTGGCTTCACTAGCGTATGCAACATGGCGAGCGTGGGTCCGAAATAAACTGCGCCCACGCATACAGGAAGTATCATCAGCAAAATCGCTGCAGTGGTGTCGACCGATAAGTATGATGCAACGGAAAACGGTAGGCCGAATAGACCCAGGAGCGCGATCAGCCAGAAATTCCAGCGCACATCGCGTTTGCCCAGCCGGTCGGCGATATTGCCGCCCAGCGCTGTGCCAATGCCCCCGCCAATACCGATAATCAGGGCCAGAATTTGCCCAACTTCGATTGTCGTCAGACCGTGCACCCGCACAAAATAAGTTGGTAGCCATGCCACTGCGCCATAGCCGACAGTGACCAACAGCGTCGAACCGATAATCAGGTGCCGCAGGGTCGAGCTCGCCCACATATAGGTTGCGACATCGCGTAAGGGTGGGGCAGCTTTGACTTCAAAATCATCGCTCAGGCCGCGCGGCGGATCGCGCAAGGTGAACATGGCAACGACCACCAGCAAAAGCCCTGGTAGCGCAACAATCTGGAATGCTGCCCGCCACCCATAATGATGGTTGACCCAGCCTCCCACCAAAAACGCGATCAGAAGGCCTATATTGATGCCTAGCGCAAAAATAGCCAACGGCGTTGCACGTTCATTCGCCACATACATATCGGCAATCATGGCGTGCGATGGCGGACTGGTGCCTGCCTCGCCCACGCCCACGCCAATTCGCGCCAGCAAAAGTTGCCAGAAGTTCTGCGCAAAGCCACATACGAATGTCATGATCGAAAATAGCGACAGCGACACAATAATGATTTTCTTCCGGCTCATGCGGTCGGCGAGATAGGCGATGGGAATACCAAGCGTCGCGTAGAAGATAGCAAAAGCGAGGCCAGATAATAAACCCAGCTGGGTATCCGTCAGGCCCATATCGACTTTAATGGACTGCAGCAAAATGGCGACAATCTGGCGGTCAACATAGTTGGCCGTAAAGATAAATGTTAGCAGGCCGACCGTGTATGCCTTAACAGCCGGTGTGAAATTTGTGGTTGTCATTTTTATGATGAACGGGAAAAGACCCGCTTCTTCTTTCTTCTACCTGCGATAAAGCGTGGGACCAGAGAAATGGCCCACGCGGCAATGAAATACAGCAATAAGCTGCCGAGGCTGCTCATTAACAAATCGACAAGAAGGTCTGACGCGATGAAGCGCGCGTCTCCGACTAATACTGGCTGGATTGCTTCAAGAATTGTGCATAAAACCCCTGTCAGCAATGCCAGCGCAGACAAAGACGTGCCCGGGAACAAAAATCCAAACCCAAGGCTTAGAACAAAAAGTCCAACAATCGAACTGATATTAGGCGTGAAATTCACGGCCAGAACTAATACTTCCACACTTACCTACCTGCCAGAGCCAACAAGGTGGGCCAATAAGCTGGTCAGGTCAATGGCATAGGTGGTTTTACCAGCCTGAAATTTCGCGCTTTACAATTTTTTCGAGTAGAGTGACACCGCCCTCAGCATCGTTCAGGCAAGGAACGGTGGTGAAGTGCGTGCCCCCCGCCGCCTCGAAGGTTTCGCGCAACTCGATATTGATTTCTTCCAGCGTTTCGACACAGTCAGACACAAAGCCTGGGGTAATGACAGCCAATTTTTTCGTGCCATCGCTGGCCAGGTCTTCGACGGTTTTGTCCGTGTAGGGTTCGAGCCATTTAGTTGGCCCAAAGCGCGATTGAAATGTCAGTTTGAAGCGGTCTTCCGGTAGTTTTAATTTCTCACGCAAAAGCCTGGCAGTTTTGGCGCAGTGACAATGATAGGGGTCGCCTTTGTCGAAATACATTTGCGGCAACCCGTGGAAGGATGCAACCAGAACATCCGGCTTCCAGTCCAGCGTTTTGTAATGTGCCCGCACGGATGCGGCTAACGCGGTGATATAAGCGGGCATATCGTGCCAAGGTGCCGCTGTGCGTACAGCGGGTTGCCAGCGCATGTCGAGCAATGCGCGAAATACATCATCATAAACGCTGGCAGAGGTTGACGCGCTATATTGCGGATACAGGGCGATGACGCTGATGCGCTCGCACCCACGCGCCTTTAATGCGGCCAGCTTGTCCGCGATAGACGGTGCGCCATAGCGCATGGCCCATTCGATTTCCAGTCCGTCTCCAAAGCGTTCGTGCAGTTTTTCAGCCTGCGTGCGGGTGAAATAGCGCAACGGGCTTTCGTCTGTTTCCTTATTCCATATTTTGGCATAGGCGCGCGCTGATTTGCGCGGGCGTGTGTTTAAAATAATGCCACGCAAAATTGGTTGCCAGATAATCGGTGACGTCTCGATGACGCGCCGATCGGACAAAAACTGCTTAAGATAAGGCCGCAAACCTTTGGCATCAGGGCTTTCCGGCGTGCCTAGATTGACCAACAGAATGCCGGTCTTTCCATAGGCTACGGAAGGGTGCGCGAGATCAGACACACGCGCCTGCTATTGGGCAATGGCCGCGGTCGGCGGCAATGTGTACTCGCGGGAAATGCCGAGTGTGCTCCAGACCTCGGCCACGGCCTCGACAAGTTCGTTGAGCATGGCATCCGTGTGTAACGGCGTTGGCGTGATGCGTAGACGCTCGGTGCCGCGCGGAACGGTCGGATAATTGATTGGCTGGATATAAATATTATGCGTGTTCAACAGTCTATCTGACGCTGCTTTGCACAAAACTGGGTCACCAACCATAAGCGGCACAATATGCGTTTCCGTTAACAGCACCGGTAGGTTCGCAGCGCGCAAACGCGCTTTGAGCGACGCCGCGCGATCTTGATGTGCGGCGCGTAAATCATTGGCGGTTTTTAGATGCCGGACGCTTGCCAGCGCACCGGCTGCAATCGCGGGCGGCAGTGATGTCGTGAAGATGAAACCTGGCGCAAATGAACGGATAGCGTCAATGAGATTAGCTTTGGCTGAAATATACCCGCCCATAATGCCAAAAGCTTTAGCCAGCGTGCCTTCGATAATGTCGATGCGCTCCATAAGCCTATCACGATCGGCAATGCCACCGCCGCGTGGCCCGTACATGCCGACAGCGTGAACTTCATCGAGATAGGTTAGCGCATTGTATTTTTCGGCTAGATCGCAGATTTCCCGGATCGGTGCAATATCACCATCCATTGAATAGATAGATTCGAAAATAATCAGCTTGGCGCGATCATTTCCCGCTTCGCGCAACAAGCTTTCCAGATGCACCAGATCATTGTGCCGCCAGATACGCTTGCTGCATCCGCTTTGGCGAACGCCTTCAATCATTGAGGCATGGTTCAATTCGTCTGATAGTATCAGGCAATCGGGCAGCAATTTGCCCAGCGTCGAAATGGTTGCCTCGTTTGAAATATAACCGGAGGTAAATGCCAGCGCTGCTTCCTTATTGTGCAGGTCGGCAAGTTCTTTTTCGAGGTCGACAATAACATGGTGCGTGCCGGAAATATTGCGCGTGCCACCAGCACCAGCACCCATTGTATCAATGGCACCTTTCATGGCACCTAGCACATCTGCGTTCTGGCCCATGCCCAGATAATCGTTCGAACACCAAACGGTGATCTCGCGCGGTGTCACGGTTGAATGATCCCACGCACGCGGGAACTGACCCGCGCGCCGTGCCAGGTCGGTGAACACGCGATAGCGCCCCTCCGCATGTAAAGACCCGAGCGCCTCATCAAGAAATTTGTCGTAATCTACCGACATGAAAAGAAAACTTCCGTTTTTCGAGTTGCGCTTTCTATACCACTAATTAACGACGCAATCAGCCAAACTGTGGGCGTTGGTCTATTTGCCGCAGGATTACTCCGTCGCGTCCTTGTGCACAAAGGTAACGGCGAAATATTCTTCTCCGTCAAATAAATCGGATGGTTCGCCAGGTCCGTCAATCATCATATAGCGACGCGGGGTAATCTGACCTTCCATCCGATAGCCACGCGCGCTCATATTTCGACGGTGAAACTCCATGGCGGCCGGAGTAAATTCTTTTGCCAGGACGGTAATCCGTTCGGGCAGTTTGGAGTCATCGGCCATCAGCTCTTCACCTCTTATGTTCGGGACAGTAGTTGAAAATATCGCTTAAACGCCAAATTGTCGAGTGGTTACGGGCCTTAATAGGGCGACGGGGTCGATTAATATCCGCCAAGATCTGCATATCGGCTGCGGTGGAAGTTCGCATCCCCGAGCATCTGCGCTTGGACCCGCGCCCGCTTCAGGAAAAGTCCCACATCCACAGCGTCGGTCATGCCGATGCCGCCATGCATTTGGACGCCCTCATTGGTGATGAGGCGCGATGCTTCGGACAGGCGGGCTTTGGCGAGGCTTGCCGCGCGGGGAATGTCATTGCGGCGTTCTTCGAGTGCTGACAGCGCATCTAGAACAACCGACTGACAGATTTCCACTTCGCAAAACATTTCGGCGGCGCGGTGTTGAAGTGCCTGAAATGTGCCGATAATGGCATCGAATTGCTTACGTTCCTTGAGATAGGTCAAGGTCGTGTCGAAAACCGTTTCGATACCGCCCAACATCTCGGCTGACAGGCAGACCCGGCCCATATCAAGCACGTTTTCAAGTTCTGGATAGGCGGCATCAAGGCCACCCAGCAGAGCAACCGCGGGTATTTTCACATTGTCAAAGGCTATATTCGCGGCATTGCGCGTGTCGACCATCAATGTGCGCGTTATGGAGACGCCGGCTGTATCGGCATCAACCAGGAATGTCGAAATGCCTTGCGCGTCGCCCGATGTGCCTGAGGTGCGCGCCGCTACAATGAGTTTGTCGGCTGTATGCCCGTCGATCACGAAGCGTTTTTCGCCATTAAGCACGAAATCGCCGCCATCTTTGGTCGCGGTCATGGCTATATTAAGCGGGTTGTGGTGATTGGCTTCATCGATCGCCAGTGCCAGCAATAACTCACCGGCTGCAACCTGCGGCAGCAGATCTTTTTTCTGGCTTTCAGAGCCTGCCGCCATAATCATGCCAGCGCCCAAAATCGCTGTTGAATAAAGCGGAGATGCGGCAAGAGTGCGCCCTGCCTCTTGCATCACAATACCGATACCCATGGGGCCGAAACCTGTGCCGCCAAGGTCTTCCGGGATTAAGATGCCGGCAAAACCAAGCTCGACAATCTGTTTCCAGACGTCACGGTCGAAACCGTCGTCGCTTTCGTCGTCGCGCAGCTTGCGTAAATTCGTGACGGGTACTTGTTCGCTAAAAAATTGCTTTGCCATGTCGCGCAACATGGTCTGCTCTTCGCTCAGCACAAAAGCCATGGGGTATTCTCCAATTATTCAGGACAGGTTATCAGGCGGTCGGCAGGCCAAGCACGCGTTTTGCGATCACGTTTAACTGGACTTCCGAGGTGCCGCCTTCAATCGAGTTGCCTTTCGAACGCAACCATGAGCGTGTTACTGCAAGCTCTTTGCTGTCAAAGCCTTCGCCTTCCCAGCCCAGCGCTTGCGTACCCATAACGTCGAGCAGCAATTCGAACCGGCGTTTATTCACTTCCGTACCGTAATATTTGAACATGGATGCTGCCGCGCCCATGCCCTGACCGGCCTTTGCTTGTTCGCTGGCCCGCTTCATGGTCAGGCCAAACGCCTGCTGGTCCATTTTATGGTCTGCAATCGCACTGCGGATAGATGGGTCCGCGATGCGCTCGCCATCTGTGCCAAAGTTTTCCTTTGCAACGGCTTCCATGCCGCCCATGGATGCAGCACCGGCACCCATGCCCATGCCGGAAATCATGCTGCGCTCATGCTCTAGCAGGCGCTTGGCAATCGTCCAGCCTTTATTGAGTTCACCGACAAGGTTTTCTTTCGGCACTTTCACATCCGTTAGGAATGTTTCGCAGAACGGCGACGAGCCGGAAATCAACTTGATGGGGCGTGCTTCAACGCCTGGGTCATCCATATCGATCAACAGGAAGGAAATTCCGTCATGCTTGACTGAATTATCAGTACGCACGAGGCAGAAAATCCAATCGCACTGATCGGCATAAGATGTCCAAACCTTTTGGCCATTCACCAGATAATGGTCACCCTTGTCTTCGGCTTTGGTTTGCAGGCCAGCTAAATCGGAACCGGCACCTGGCTCTGAATAGCCCTGGCACCAGCGGATTTCGCCGCGCACGATCTCGCCGATATATTTTTTCTTCTGCTCTTCGCTGGCAAATTCCAACAGGGCAGGGCCAAGCATCCAGAGGCCGAAGCTGGTCAGCGCCGGCCGCGCCTTGATGCGTGCCAGCTCCTCCTGCAGAACTTTATTTTCCTCTTTTGACAGCCCGCCGCCACCATATTCAGCCGGCCATGTGGGTGCCGTCCAGCCGCGTGATGCCATATTGTCCATCCAGATTTTCGTGTCCGGGTTAGGGTACTTAGCGTTGCGCCCGCCCCATGGCATTTCACGCTCTGGCATTGGCGTGCGGATGGAGTCCGGGCAGTTCTTGTCAAGCCAAGCGCGGGTCTCAGCGCGGAAAGTTTCAAGATCAGACATTGCTATCTCCTAAAATATAATTTGCGTAAGCCTATCACGTCCCTTTATCAGTGCAAGACCTTGTCCCAAGGCTTTGCGTGGCAAGAAGACGCAGGATTTTACCCCCTGAATTTGGGGGCCCCTGAATTTGGGGTTAAGGCATTTTAAAACCGTCAAGATTATCGCCAGTGCCGGTCGCAACATGGCGCTTTGGTATCTGGCCATCTGCATATTCGCGTAAACTTTGCCCGATCGAAATGTAGCGGCCTTCATCAGCATCAAATGTGTGTGCAGAACTATGCGGTGTCAGCAAAACATTATCGAGCGCGTTGAAATCGAACCGAGAGCCCTGAAACGGTCCCCCACGGTCCGGATCCGGCTCAGCATCGTCAATATTGACCGGATAGCGGTACCAAGTATCAAGCGCGGCACCAGCAATGCGGCGGTCGCGCAACGCTTCAAACAAGGCGTTCTCGGCAATGACTTCGCCGCGTGCCACATTCACCAGATAGGCGCTGGGCTTCATATGCCCGAAGGCGGCGGCATCGATCATGCCTTCTGTTTCGCTATTGAGATCGCAGGTCAGTACAACATAATCGCTTTCACCTAGCAGGCGGGGCAGATCATCGCCTGTGCCAATCCAGTCAAGACCGGCGGGGGTCGCATCTCGCGGCGACCGCGCAATGGCCGCGCAGGTCATATTAAAGGCTTGCGCCCGCTGGACAACGGCTTGGGCAATCTCGCCAAACCCAACAAGCCCAAGGGTTTTGCCGTTTAGATGGCCGTGACGAGCTTCGGAAGCCGCATTACGGCCTGCGCGATGCCAGCGACCGGCCAGCATATCAGCGTGCTGGCGACGCAATTCAAGCGCATGTTCTAACAATGTCGCCATCACGTGCTCGGCCATAGATGCCGCATGGCCGCCGGCATTGCATACCATCAACCCTTCGGGCAAAAACCCTGGGTCGAGCCAATCTGTGCCGACCCAAGGCTGCAAGACGAGCTTGAGCTTGGGTCCGGTCATCAAAGCTCCGAAATTACCCGGCGTCAAAATGAAATCAGCGCTCATAACGGCGGCTTCGCAAGTGCTTATCACCGCATCACGCGTCGCAAGGTCATCATCGCAGGGCCAAACGTCGACCTGCCATTCAGGTTGATCATCAAAAGCTTTTTCAATCAGATGCGCGTATTTGCGACCCATTTCACCAAAAACGGCAATGTGCCTTTTGGCACGCTCAGTCGAGAGCGATGTCATGCGCGTTTTGCTACTTCCTGAACCGCGAACTCCGTCACGCTCTTATAATCAGCCTTGCCATTTGGCGCCCGGAAGGGTGGGCCACCAGCAAAAACATGTTTTGGTGATTTGTAACCGGCCAATTTTTCGCGCACGAAAAGCTGTAGGCTTTTGTCATCAAATTCGGCTCCTTCAGCAACTTTAACCACCGCTGTTACGGCCTGTCCCCATTTCTCATCTGGCACGCCAACAACCAACGCATCTTCGACGCTATCGTGGAGTTTTAGTGCTTCTTCGACTTCCTCAGGGTAGATTTTTTCGCCTGCAGAGTTAATACATACCGAGCCGCGGCCCAGAAGGGTTAGCGTGCCGTCTTCGGCGACAAGGCAATAATCACCGGGAATGGAATAGCGCACGCCGCCAATGGTTTTGAAGGTTTTCGCTGTTTTCTCTTCGTCTTTGTAATACCCGTGCGGCACTGGTCCACCAAAGGCAATAAATCCAGGTGTCTCGCTGCCGCGCGGAATTTCATTATCGTTTTCGTCGAAAACCTTGCAGAAATCATTGGTGGTAAACTTCGCCGTGCTCACGGGCGCATCCTTGGTCGTGATGGAGGAACCAAAGCCAACTGCTTCGGAAGAACCAAAGCTATCGGCAAGCATCACTTGTGGCATATGTTCAAGCATGGCTTGCTTGACTTCCATCGACCACATGACGCCAGATGAAATCATGCTCACAAGGCTCGATAGATCATAACCGCCCGGATTTTGTTCCAGCGCCGCCAGCATGGGCTTGGCAAAAGCGTCACCCACAATGGCGATGTTTTGCACGCCTCGGCTTTCGACAGTGCGCCACAATTCATCGGAATCGAGCGATGCCGCTTGCAATGTCACGATTGTGCCGCCGTTCATCATGGCCGCCATTGCGGTGAACAGGCCTGTGCCGTGCATGAGCGGGCAGGCGGGAATATAAACCTCGCCCGGGCCGTTCGTTTGCAAATGGGCTTTGAGTTCGTCGAGTGTTTCCGGAACATCGCCCAGCGCGCGCAAGGCCATGGTCTGCGTTTCGCGTAAGGCTGTATGCCCCCACATCACGCCTTTGGGCATGCCCGTCGTGCCGCCGGTGTATAGGAAAAGCAGGTCGTCACCATCGCGTTCAACATCGAGATTTTCACCTGTGCCGATCGACGTTAATGTTTCGTAATCGAGCGAATCGGCTGGCAGGTCTGCCCCGTCGCCAACTTCGATCCATAATTTCACTTTCGGTAACCGCGGGCGCAAGATCTCGACATTGTCGCGAAACTCTTTGCCATACACCACCACAGAGGCGTCTGAATTGTCGAAAATATAATGAACCTCGTCAGCAACATAACGATAGTTGACATTAACGTGTGTCAGACGCGCTCGGAAGCACGCAGCGAGCGTTTCCATATATTCGGGACGGTTGCGCATATAAAACCCAACCTTGTCGCCAAAATTTGCGCCGTTATCGAGCATATATCGCCCAAGGTTATTGGATCGTTGGTCCATTTCCTGCCAAGTGATTTCGCGCGCGCCATGCACTAAAGCAAGATGGCCTTGCGGTAGTACCGGAATAATCGTGTCTAAAATATCGCCAAAATTCCACGTCATTGGATCCCCTCCCAGCCGATGTCGTAAGACCGGAAGTTAGAACAAAAGAAAAAAACAGACCAGTATAAAAAAATAAGCTATCACTTTGGCTGATTGAATGTTTTGTCACCGTGCGCTGGGGTTAGGCTGCGCGCAGTGCGTTGTTAGCGGGAGAACTTAATGGATATTCCTTTTTTATATTGCGTTGCTGGTTTTCTTCTGCTGGGCGTGTCGGGCGAAGCTCTTTTGCGCGGCTCTGTTACAACTGCCAACCGGTTGCGGGTGCCGCCCTTGCTCATCGGGCTGACGGTTATTGCCTTTGGCACCTCAATTCCCGAACTTACCGTATCTTTAAACGCTGCCAGTAATGGTAGTCCCGATATTGCCGTGGGTAATGTTGTTGGCAGTAATATTGCGAATATTTTGCTTGTGCTTGGCGCTATGGCTGTTTTCCGCTCTTTCAGCATCGATGCTGGCACGCTCAACCGCGATGGGCGGGTGATGCTGGGCGTGTCGGTGTTGATGGTTTTAATGGCGATCAACGGCGTTATCACCCAATGGATGGGCGTTGTGCTGTTGATCATCTTGGGGATATTCACCCTGCTTTTGTATCGCACGGCGCGTCATGAATCCGATGTAAGTGAAACGGCTGCGAGTGTTGATGGTAATCTGCTAGAAGGCGGCCTCGGCTTGGCGGTCCCGGTTTTGCTCGCTGGCCTAATCGGTGTTCTCTGGGGTTCTGATCTGATGGTGAAGGGTGCCGTGGGTGTCGCGAAACAGGCTGGTATTTCCGAAGCGGTGATTGCCTTGTCAATCGTTGCCATCGGTACGTCGCTGCCTGAACTGTTCATCTCGTTGTTTGCGTCTTTCCGCGGGCATGCGAGCCTCGCCATCGGCAACATTATCGGCAGCAATATCTCCAATATCCTGCTGATTATCGGCGTTGTCGCCAGCATGGGGCCTCTGAATGTGAGCCCGGAAATTGCCAATCGCGATGTTTGGGTGATGCTGGCTGTAGCCATAATGGGGCTGGCGCTGATGCGCAGCGGTCGGCGCATGTCGCGCATGGAAGGCTTGTTCAGTCTGGTTCTATACACTCTTTACGTCACTTATCTCTTCCTTTCATAAGTCGGCAGACTGGTAAAAATTTCTAGACACCGCGCCGCGCGGGTGGTACTTCGCACGGCACGGAAACTTCCGCTGGAGACATGTTTTGGAACGGTTTGTACGACGACGATAAATCATCACAGCCTGCGCACCTACAAAATGGCGCTGGGCCAGTTTCGTTTTCGTTCAATACTTTCTCTTCCGGGCTTTAAATTGCCGGATAAAACAGCGGATTTACCATGATTACTATTTATCCTACCGAGCCGTCGCATGGCGACGATATCAATGCACTGCTAGACAGGTCCTTCGGGCCTGGCCGTTTGGCGCGCACGGCGGAGCGGTTGCGCGAAACAAATGTGCCGCTTGCTGGGTTGTCATTTATAGCTTGTAACGCTGACGGCGCACTGTTGGGTAGCATCAGTTACTGGCCTGTGCGCCTTGGTACGACGCCTGGATTATTGCTAGGACCGCTGGCTGTCGACAGCACCGTACGCGGGCAGGGCGTGGGCGTGCAGCTTATGGAGGCGTCGCTGGCTTGCATTGAACCAACTCGATTTGCTTTCGTGGTGTTGGTTGGTGACCTTGACTATTACGCCCGCGCCGGGTTTCGCATCGCAGCACCCGAAGTTCATTTGCCGGGACCGGTCGACCCTGTACGCCTTTTGGTAAGGGCTGATGACGCCATTTATACCCATCTGTCAGGTACGGTTCGCCCAGCCCCCGATTTGTGCTAATTTGTAGAGCATGGATAGTTCGCATGACTGACAACGCACCGACCACACATACATTGCAGAATGTGATTGCACAGGCCGAAAAAGCCGATGATGGCACGCGCGGTCTGCCGCCCGTACATTTGTGGGAACCCGATTATTGCGGCGATATTGGCATGCGTATCGCGCGCGATGGCCAGTGGTATTATGTGGGCTCGCCCATCGGGCGTAAACGACTGGTGCGATTGTTTTCTACTATTTTGCGCCATGATGAGGATGGCGAGCATTATCTGGTTACACCGGTGGAGAAAATTCGCGTTGAGGTAGAAGATGCCCCCTTCGTCGCAACACTGATGCAGGTGACCGGGACGGGCCGCGATCAGGTTTTGACCTTCGAAACCAATGTACACGACTTTGCGGCCGCTGGTCCCGAGCATCCATTGCGCATTGAGTTGGACCCGCAAGACAAAACCCCTGCACCCTATATTCATATTCGCGCGCGGCTAGAAGCACTGATTAGTCGTGCCGTATTTTATGACCTTGTGGCTTTAGGTGAAACGGTTGACGATCAGTTTGGTGTTTGGAGTAATCAAGTGTTCTTTCCCATTGCTTCAGCTGCGGAGATTGAAGCCTGGTTGAATGACGGGGTCTGACATGGATTACAAGTCGCGCATCCGACAAGCCATATATGCTGATCTGCCCGATGATCACACCCTCTATAAGGCGCCCGGTCAGATCGGTGACGGGCGGTTTGATCACGGCCAAGAAGTCAATGGCGAGCGCACGCTGAAACTTGCTGCCGTGCTGGTGCCCGTCGTCGATTATGCCAGCGAACCGAAGATTTTGCTGACGCGGCGCGCCGACCACCTCTCGCAACATTCGGGGCAGGTTGCCTTTCCCGGCGGCAAGGTTGAAGAAAAAGATGGCGGTCCAGTTGCCGCGGCACTACGTGAAGCGCATGAAGAGATCGGCCTCGCTGCGGAATATGTCGATATTGCTGGCTTTTTGAATACGTATGAAACTGGGTCAGGCTTCAGAATTCTACCCGTCGTCGGTTTTGTGCGGCCGGGGTTTCAACTTGAAATTGACCCCAATGAGGTGGCCGAAACTTTTGAAGTGCCATTGGAACTCATGATCAATGAAGCAAGTTACAATCGCCACGATGTTGAATGGCAGGGGCGCCCGGTGTTTTATTACGCTGTGGAATATGAAGGCTATAATATTTGGGGTGCGACGGCTGGCATGTTGCGCGACCTAAGCAGGAGGATGCGCCCATGATCCGTGTTATTCTTTGGAACCTGTTTTTATTTCTCCTGCCGTTCGTTTTGACGGCGTTATGGGGCTATTGGGTTAGCCGCACACACCCGCGCGAAGCCGTAATGCGCAGCTGGTCGCAAGCAACGCTGGCTGGTGCAGTGCTGGTCATTCTCAGTCTTTTGGTCTGGCGCTTTGCAACCGGCGATGCGCCGGAAAAAACCTACATTCCTCCCGCACTCAAAGACGGTCAGGTCGTGCCCGGTCGTTTTGAATGAACGGCGCTACAAAACATTCGGCCTACTTGCGTGAAGCCACATGGTTGGGCGTGCCCGAGGTGCAGAAATTGCTCGCGCTTTTGTCGCCCGATGGCGAGGAAACGCGATGTGTGGGCGGGTGCGTGCGCGACACGCTGGCCGGTTCTGTCGCCAGTAATGCAGATAGCGATTTGGAAGTTGATATGGCGACCACGCTTACGCCAGATGCGGTCATGAATATTCTGGAGAATGCCGGTATACGCGTTGTTGCCACCGGTCTGGCCTATGGCACAGTAACGGCCATTTTCCCGACCGATGCTGCCGCGCCTTCTGGCGGGTCGAAGAAATATGAAATCACCACCTTGCGGCACGATATTAAGGGTGATGGACGCCATGCTGAGGTGATGTTCGGGCGCGACTGGCACATCGATGCCGCGCGGCGCGACCTCACGATTAATGCCATTTATGTCGATCGCTACGGCGCGATTTTCGACCCAACCGAAAGCGGAATAGCCGATGTCGCCGCCGGACGCGTTCGTTTTATTGGTGAACCTGCGCAGCGTATAAAAGAAGACTATTTGCGCATTTTACGGTTCGTGCGGTTTTATTTTCAGATCAGTCCTGATACTACGCCCGACGCGCCAACTGTTGAGGCCATAAAAGCGGCGGTGCCGCATATCGCCCAACTTTCGGGCGAGCGCCGCCAAGATGAGTTTTTGAAGATTCTGGGTCTTGATGAGGCAGACAACGCCGTGCGGTTTATCGACGAGATGGGCGCGCTTCACGTCACCCTGGGTGTCGACGGCAATTGGCAACACACCCGCTTATCGGCGCTGCTTGGTTTTGCCGGCAGCGCATCTGCGCATGCCGATCGCCTTCTTAGACTTGCGGCGTTGATGCCGGATACAGCCGCTGCAGACGCGGTTGCGGCGGCGTTGCGCCTGTCGCGCCAGCGCGCGCAGCGCTTGCACAAGGCGGTCGACCACCCGGGCGTTGATCTTATGCGCCGCCCGACCTACTGGCTGCATTATAATGGCGCTGCCACGGTACGCGACCAAAGCCTGATGGCCTGTGCAAGTGGCAACATAACCGATACGGACGCGAAAAATCTGTTGGCGCTTGCTGATAGCTGGGCGCCGCGCCTGTTTCCTTTAGGTGGGGCAGATATGGCGGCGCTGGGTGTGAAGCATGGGCCGCAAATGGGCGCGATGCTCGGCGCGTTGGAGACCTGGTGGGTTGAAAACGGATTTCCCTCGGATTCTGCTTTGCATGATGAGCTTGCCAGACGTGTTTCCGTGAAATGCGATCCGCCAACCTGATTTAAGATTATCAGCAGTTACCAGCTGACGACCGGTGGCATGGAAGACAAAATACTGTTTACATTGCCCCCGGTTTTTAGCCCAAAGGTCGTGCCGCGATCATATAGTAAGTTGAATTCGACATAGCGCCCGCGCTGCTGCATCTGGTGCTTGCGGTCATCATCGCTAAAGGGTTGATCGCGCCGGATGCTGGCGATTTCGGGATACACATCGGCAAAGGCGCGCCCGACATCTTGCGTGAACGCAAAGTCAGCTTCCCAGTCACCGCTATCGAGGTGGTCGTAAAATATGCCGCCCGTGCCGCGCATTTCATTGCGGTGTGGCAAGAAGAAATAGCTGTCACATTCTTCCTTAAAGCGCGGGTAATATGCTGGATCATGGCGATCGCACGCTTGTTGGAAGGCTGCGTGAAACGCGCGCGTGTCTTCGTGTTCTTGTGTACGTGCCGCCGCCAACATGGGGGTCAGGTCGCCACCGCCGCCAAACCAGCCGCGCGTTGTAACAACCATGCGCGTGTTCATATGTGCCGTCGGCGCGTGTGGGTTGAGCGGATGCGCAATGACAGAAATGCCTGCGGCCCAAAAACGCGGGTCGTCTTCGGCTCCGGCAACCTGCCCACGAAACTGCTCAGAAAACTCGCCAAAGACGGTGGAAATATGCACGCCCGCTTTCTCGAATGTTTGTCCGCGCAGCATCGACATTTCGCCGCCGCCTAAATCCTCAGACCCGTCACCACGTGTCCATGCTTCACGAGTAAACTTGGCGCCATCAGGCTCAAGCGCTTCCAGGCGCTGACATAGCTCATCACGCAATTCGCGGAACCAGTTTGCCGCGCGTTGCTTGCGCTGGCCCCATGGTTCAATCTCGGTCAAATCATTGTTCATATGGGATCCGTTGTTACGGCGGTTTGTATCAGATTTATTTTTGTCGTGCAAAATAGCCGTGGCTTCTTTTAAGCTAACCGCATGCTTTTGAGCTGAGTGCGAAGCGTGAGGGTGAAGCTTGTTGAACGAGTGAGAGTATGAGCGATATTAGAATTATTTCCTATTTGCCAAATCCGCGCGTGTATAAGGCGACGATTGTGGCACGCTATTCAGGAGCCAGCATTGAGGTGATCGGCGATGCGCCGCCCGAAATGGTGCATTGGTTATGGGATTATGACGCAATTAAGATGGATGATGCCGGCAAGGAAGCCAATGCTGCCGCGCGGCGTACAGCCAAGACCGGTTTTACGGGCGCGCTTTACAAAACCGATGCGTTTTTGCAAGCCAATCCGTTTGGCGATATTCCAGCGGCGTTTGCCGAAGATGGCAGCACTGGCATTTTTGAATCTAATGCCATCATGCGACTTGCCGCGCTGAGCGGCCCGAACGCCCCGGCGCTTTATGGCGACACGAATGTCGCGCGCGCGCGCATTGACGGGTTTTTGGATAAGACCCTTTTATTTGCGGATGTAATCCAGAAATATATTCTGGCGGGCGCAGATCTCGACGCCAATTTGCATGAGCAGATGGCGCAGGCCTTTGCAAATTACTGCGGCGCGCTTGAGGCAGCACTGGGCCATCACGAATATGTATCTGGTGATGCGCTCAGCCTTTCCGATGTGGTGCTGGTGTGCGAACTGGCTTTGATGAGCAATGAAAGCCGAATGGCAGCGGAGCTTGCCGCTAAAGGCCTTGCGCCTATTTTGCCCGACTTAAAAACCTATCCTCGGTTATATGCCCATGTGACGCGCCTGCTGGATGAGGCGACGTTTGCGGCAGATCTAGCGGGATACGCCAAGTATATTCGCGGTTAAAAGGCGCTGATACTTAAAGACTGATAGTTAAGCTTGCCCGAGACATTTGGCGGCGAAGTCGAATATTTCAGCATTGCAGGCCACCGATACCGGAGCTTCGGCTGCGAATCCGTTAAATCCGTGATAGGCGCCTGGGAAGACATGAAAATGCGTCGGAACGCCGGCCTGCATAAGCTTGCGCGCATAGGCCATGTTTTCGTCAAGAAACAAATCGAGATCGCCGACCGGCAGATAAGTTGGCGGTAGGCCGGTAAGGTCGTCGGCCCGCGCCGGTGCCGCATAAACCGGTACATTATCGGCACCATACAGGTCGCCCAGATAGCTTTGCCACCCGAATAAATTGGCCGCACGTGTCCACACAAGCGTGTCAGGAAGTGTCGGCGCTGCCGCGGCGATGTTTGTGTCATCAAGCATCGGGTACAACAGGATCTGCCCCAGCAACGACACATCCATGCGGTCGCGCACAAGAAGGCCAAGGCCCGCGCACAGGCCACCGCCTGCGCTGACCCCGCCAATGATAATTTTTTCGGCATCGACATTAAGTGCGTCAGCGTTGTCAATTAAATGTGCCAGACCCTCATAGCAATCTTCTAGCGGGCCGGGATACGGCGTTTCCGGGGCCAAGCGATACTCTACGGATACTGCATACATGCCCAGTGCGGCGGCGGCACGCAGCGTGAATGCATCGCCTTGGCGGGCGGCTCCCAGCACAAAACCACCGCCATGGATCCAATAAAACACGGGCAGGGGGTGGGGAGCATTGAGCGGCCGGAAAATACGTAAATCAATGATATGCCCTCCGGCTGAAGTCACCGGAATAATTTCCTGAACAATTGTGTCGGGTACCTGTAATTGCGATATCAGCGCATCGTCCCTGGCTTGCGAGGCGCGCCGCGCGCTGTCCAGATCTTTCGATAAATCAAAGCCAGCGCCAGCTTGCGCCAGTCGTTCAAGGCCGGGAATAAGGTCAGGGTCGATATATGAAGATTTACTCATGATGATGCCTACGCGCTTTTCGAACAGCTTTGCCAATAACTCCTAATAGACAATAGCTAAGAAATGTCACCGACATCCAAAATAGGCGCAACCTCGATATTATCGGCATCCAGCATAAACGCCACGCGCTCAAGCGCTGAAATGATCAAAGTCTGTTCCCAAGAAATCAGTTCATTAAATTTGTTGGAAAATTTCTCGTGGAGCATAACCGGCGCCTCTTCAAGTGCAAGATTACCCGCCGCTGTGAGCGAAAAGAAATGTCGGCGTTTGTCAAACGTGTCGCTGGAGCGTTCGACCAGTTGGCGGTCTTCGAGTTTTCGCATAAGGGTTGTCATCGTGCCGCGCGATAGCGCCATGCGTTCCGCCAGACGCGACGGACTAATGGAGCTCGCGGCACTAATCTCTTGTAGCGCAATGAGCTGAGATACCGACAGGCCTGATGCCCGCGCGAGCATGCGGGAATCAGACTGCGTTGCCCGCGATATTTGCCTTAAGGCGATAAGCGCATCATCGACTTTTGAAATCCCGTCCAATGTATTCACCATTTGTTAAACATTATTGCGATGCTCTCGGAGCATCATACTTACTAAAGAGTAAGCGGTGCTGTACAGCACTAATGTAAAGGGAAGGGCGACCACAAGCGTCCAGGCTTGCAGGCTTTCCAACGCTTTGGCACCGCCACCTACCAGCAATACAACTGCCAGCAATGAAATGATACAGGCCCAGAACACGCGCTGTATTAGCGGTGTGTCCGTCTTGCCACCGGCAGCAACGCTATCGATTACCAATGCGCCGCTATCAGATGATGTGACGAAAAAAACAATCAACAAAACCAGCGCAAACATGCTGGCGATTGCCCCGATTGGCAAAACATCAAACAGCTGGAACAACACCAGTGAAACATCGCCAATGCCGTCACTCAACGCGCCCATGCCATTTTTCGACTGGTGGATAGCGGCTGTGCCAAAACTTGAAAACCAGATGGTCGCGATGGCAAGCGGTGCCAATAATGTAATGGCGATAAACTCGCGCACGGAGCGGCCGTAGGAAATACGCGCAAGGAACAAGCCGACAAATGGTGACCAGCTAATCCACCACGCCCAGTAAAAGATCGTCCAGCCGTGGAAATATGTCGTGTCTTCGCGGCCAACAAAATTACTTAGCGGCAGATACGCGCCACCATATTGCACAAGGGCTGCACCATAGCTGGTGATAATGTCACCCGTCGGACCGACAAACAGAATATAGCCAAGCAAAGCAACCGCCAGTGCCATGGTGAAGTTACTCAACACACGAATACCACGATCCAGACCACGCACCACTGATAGCACGGTGACAAAGGCGATGATCACGATAAAGCTGATTTGCGTGGTTAGCCCGCCATCCATATTGAACAGATATTTGAGGCCGCTCGCCGCCTGCTGCGCGCCCAGCCCAAGCGAGGTTGCTAGGCCCAGAACTGTGGCGAGAATTGCCAAAATATCGACCACATGGCCAGTCCACCCCCATGCGCGTTCACCAATCAATGGATACAAGATGCTGCGTGGTGCCAAGGGCAGGCCGGCGTTTAGAGACAAAAAGGCAATGCCCAGTCCGAAAAGTGCATAGACAGACCATGGTCCAATGCCCCAGTTAAACAGCGTTGCACCCAGCGCCAAATTCTCAGCCGCCGGCGTGTTGGGTGGCACATTGAAGGGTGTGCCATACCAGCCCGTGTAATAGGCCAGCGGTTCGGCGGCGCCGTAAAAGGTCATGCCGATGCCGACGCCGGCCGAGAACAGCATGCAGATCCATGAAACATAGCCAAACTCTGGTGACGCATCTTGACCGCCAAGCTTAAGCCGTCCTAGCGGTGACACCGCCAGCGCAATAATAAAGACCGTGATCAGGCTAACGGATAGGGAGAAAAACCAGTCAAAGCCACTCATGATATTATTGCGTAAGTCCAGTAAGACACTGGCAGCCTGGTCGGGCATGGCTAGAACCAGCGCAGATGACACGATAGCGATCAATGCGCTGAACTGAAAAACCGGCCCATGGAAATCAAACCCCATGAACCGGATATTATTTTCGCTGGCTCTGGAGCCAAGGTCGTCAACCGGTGCTGTTACGTCAGGCTGCGTTTCCGAATAATCCATAATCTTCCCTAACTGAAATAATTTTCGGCCCGATAGTGCGTCCCGAGGGCTTCTTTAAGCGGGTCTAAATGTGCGTCAAACGGGCGCCATGCGCCGACACCTTTGCGGTTTAATGGCTCGCGCACCTGAGATGAGCTAGCGGTGCGCACCGCGCGCTCGGTTGTATGAAATTCGAGACAGGAATCCTCAAAGGGCAGACCCAGATAATCCAGCATGCGGGTCACTTGGCCTTCTAAATCGTCTATCACGTCTTCGTGCTGAACGTGCAGGATTTTGCCCGGCAATACGCGATGCCAATGATCCATTAGCGACACATAATCGGCATAATATTGCCCGATCTCCGTCAGCCCATAGGTAAATTCCTGGCCTTGTGCGAAAAGCTGTTTGAAACCGGAAAAACAACAATCCATCGGGTCGCGCCTCGCGTCGATAATTTTGGCATTCGGTAAAATCAGATGGATAAGACCGATATGGCGGAAATTATTCGGCATTTTGTCGGTGAAAAACGGTGCGTCTTGACGGTGCATTTTGGTGTCTTCAATGAAGCTTCGACCGAAATCTGAAAGTTGTTCGGCGCTTAATTCGTGCAAATTAGCCGGATAGCTGTTCGCGCTTTTAGCCCCCTGATTTTGTTGCGCCTGATTTTGTAGTTTTCGTGACAGGCTTAGAATGTTCGGCAATTCAAGCGTACCGTCGATCTGGCTATGCGAGGCGAGAATTTGTTCAATCAGCGTTGATCCGGCACGCGGCAACCCGACGATAAAAATAGGGTCGGGGGCGGCCCAGCCCTTATCGCGTTGCGCATCGAAAAGTGCGGGCGTGCATTCGGTTTGTTGGCGTTGCAGTTCGTCGTGCATCACCGCGCATGTATACCGGCTTTGCGCTCGCTTCAGACGGTTGCCTTCTTGGTAGTGGGTAAACGCCGCATCGATAACGCCAGTTTTTTCATAAGCTGCGGCCAAACCAAAATGCAGATGAATGCGATCGTCTATCGCGCAGCGGCCATCTTCAAGTAGGGCTTTCATGACAATGATTTCGTCATCGGAGAAGGTGTAGGTTTTCAAATTGGCGAGCGCGTAGAAAGCCTGCCCATTATCATTGCGCACCGAAATTGCGCTCTGATACGCACGCACGGCCTCGTCCTGCTTGCCCAGCGCTTTTTGAATATGTCCGCGCAAAATCAGAAAAGCTGGGTTGTGTGGCTCGTTTTCGAGAAGTGCATCAATACCATCAATCGCGGCCTGATTATTTCCGTGCTGCATGTGCTCGATGGATTGTTGAAACAGGGCGCTGGTATCGTCCGGTGCTAAAGCGACAAGGCGTGCGCACATCTCAGATGATTTGCTGAATTTCTGCTGTTTGCGCATCGCCAAAATATAATCTTTCATGACGCGTCGATTGTCGGGTGCAAATATGAGCGCGCTTTCCAGCAAATACTCAGCTTCCTCATACGCACCAACGCGGGCCGATATATTGGCTAGCAGGGTCATGGCGTCGACATTTTTTGGGTCGTTTTGCAAAAATTCTTTGATTTGCTGTTCGGCCTTCAACAATCGGCCTTCATTCAATAAATGGTGCGCGCGCAAAACATCCGCTGGCAGGCTTTCATAATAGGCCAGTTCGGAGCGTGCATATCCAGCCATGGCTGCCTGGTCGCTGGCGTCGAGAATTTTTATCTGTTCACGCCACGCCGCCAGAATTGCGGGGTTTGCTTCGCTCGCACGTTGGTAATTGCTCAGAGCTTCGCGCGCTTTGCCTTCGGCGCGGCAAATATGGGCCTCTTCCAAAAATCCGCGCCCCAAAAAGGGCTCGATATCAAAGATGTTTTGGATAAAGCCCCGCGCTCTGGAAAAATCATCCTGATAGCGGGCGCACACGGCGCTTAAATAGAGAGCCTCGATGCGTTCGCGCTTCGTGTCCAGGCTTGTCGCGCCATCTGTATCATTTGTATGGGTGTTATTTTGCGCATGATTGCCGGCATCCAATGCAGCAAGCTGGTTTGCCAGAATGTTGGAGGCGGCAGAAAAATCTCCCGCCTCCATTAAACTTTGAACATTCCCAGCGTGCATTTCAGCCCTTGGTAATCCGAATTAAAAGTCCCGTCCGAAACGCAGACCAAAGGTCAACGGACGCGCAGGTGTAATACGCTCAACATCATTTACAAAATTCCGGGCCGTCTCAGCGTGCTCATCAGTCGCGTTGTCGATGAAGAACTCTGCCGACCACAGATCATTGGTGATACCTGCGCTCAGATTGACCAGCGTGTAGCTGGCGATCTCATCGCGGTTAATCGAAATAATGTCGCTATATTGCTTATCAGAATAAATGACCGACGGCATCACATGCGCCTGCATGCCATTGCCAAGTTCCCACTCATAGCGCGCGCGCACATTGAGCTGAACTTCGGGGGCATAGGCCAGCGATGCGCCTTTTTCAACGTCTTCTGTTGGCACCAGAACTTCTTTAACTTCCGAATCGAGGAATGAGAAAGCACCGGTCACAGTTAGGCCTTTAATATTGGCCGGCAGATAAGTGACATCACCTTCAAGGCCCATAACTTCGGCATTCGCTGCATTTTCCGAGAAGAACAGATTTGCGATGCTTGGATCAAAGATCGTGGTTTGCAATTCATTGATCTCGACAAAGAATACATTGCCATTAAACCGCAATCGGCGGTCATCAGATGTGATTTTCCAGCCCAGCTCGTAGTTCTTCACTTCATCGGTTGCCACCGCATACGGCACGGTATAACCACCGGAGACTGTCCCGCCGGGGCGGTTCAAAATGCCCGGACGGAAACCCTCAGAATAGGTCGCGTAGTAAAGTTTGTTTTCAGCTGGTGTGTGCGAAACGCTGACTTTTGGAATCCAGCCGTCCGCAGATGCCGTATCGGGACCAGCACCAGACGCGCTAAATAGGGTCGTCAGATTGTTGGCCGAAGGGTTCAGATCCGCTGCCGGATATACGCCGTCGCCATTGTTATCTTTCGCGGGGAAGCCACCGCCACGGGCACTACCTTTCAGGTCCACTTCAACATCGTAGTAGCGTGCACCCAAAGTTAGGGACCACAAGTCAGGCATTACATCAAATGTCATTTCACCAAACACGCCCATCTGGTCGTCGGTCCGGGTCACATCATTACGCCAAATGGTGCCGCTTGGGTACTTTTCTGTGGTCGAGATGCCGTCTGTGTTTACCGGATAGATGTCGCCATAGCGGCCAATACTGCCCAGATACACGAAGTCATTGCGCTCTTTTAGTTCAAGCTCTGACATGAATGCGCCGAAAGTGGCATCAATCGTTTCTGTCACGAAGCCCGAGAAGCGGATCTCATGCGATTCATTTGTCAGCTCGCTGAATGAGTCGACCCGGTTTTCCGGCGTCGAGCAAGTGCCGGTTGGTGTGCCGGCGAGGCCGCCCGAGGCTTTGGTGTCGCCGGTAAGCACGGCGCTTGGGTAGGAAACCGTCGTGTCGCATACATAATGCGGCAGGTATTGGCCGACGAACACATAATCCGTGTAATCGACCACTTGATCGGTTTCGCGCTCGGTCAACGCGCCAGTGTAAAGCGCGGTCAGCGAACCAATGTCGCCGGTTACCGTCCAGTTAATATTAGTGAAATCGTCTGTCATTTCGTCTTTTTGGAAGCGCGAAATTTTGTATTCGCCCTTATTCGGGTCATCGAAGAACACGCCATCTGATTCAAGTTTCTGGTCGGTGATAGAGCCAAGTAAGGTGATGCCGTTATCGGCTTCGTATTTGGCGCTAGCACGGATGCCGCGATATCTCGTGTCATTAATATCGTCTTCGACCAAATCCGTATTATCAGCATCAGTAAAGACGACACCCGACAAATTTGCGCCTGCCTGGAAACCCTTACGCTTTTCCAGAACCGTTGTGCCGTTTGCTCGCACTGTGCCTGCGGCGCGGAAACGCGCAGAATCAGCCATCGAAATTTCGTCGACCGAGCGCACATTATCGATATAGCCGCCTTGCTTGTCCTGATACAGCACCGTACGGACCGCCAACTTGTCGTTCACGGGAATATTCGAAACCAACTCAAATTTCGCGCTGGGTTCGCCTTCGGGCGTATAAGCAGATTCAAAACGGCCATAATTTGTGTATTCGCCAATTTGCGGCTTGTTGGTGATCAAACGCACCACGCCGGCTTGCGAACTGGCACCGAATAATGTGCCTTGCGGACCGGCTAGAATTTCCACACGCTCCATGTCAACCGCGTACACATCAAGGTTACGCCCCGGCTGGCTCAAAGGCTGCTCGTCAAGATAGAGCGACACATTTGGCGCGAGGCCGGCAACACCGGCTGTTGTCAGGTTTGGTGTGGTTGATGCAACGCCGCGAATATAAATTGTGTTTTGGCCGGGGCCTGAGCCGCCCGCCGTAATACCCGGCATTTGAAGCAGATAATCCGTAAAGACATCAACGCCTAGTTCATCGAGCATTTTTTCGTCAAGCGCGCTCACGGCGATAGGAACATCTTGCAGGCTTTCGGCCTTTTTCCGTGCGGTGACGACGATCTCGTCAATGGCATCCTGCGCAACAGCGGCGACAGGGAGGCCGGCAGAGATCGCATAAATTGAGATGGTGCTCAGCAAATTTGGTTTGAACATGTGATTAAACTTTCATCGGATTCGTTAAATTATTAGCGGATGTGTTGAAATTCCGTCGCAACCTAACAGGAAACTAGTTCGATAGTCAAAACACTCAGCTGTTTTTTTTTGTCAATCATGCGCACCCACTCGCGAACGCCTAGGTTTATGCGGGTTTGATGGGAAAAAATAATTGTGGGCATCTGTTTTTTCAGGCGCTGGATAAAAATACGCTAAATGCCATTGACCCAATATTATGATAATGATAATCATTCGCAGGTACAGTTAAGAATCATTCTCAATTATTCGCCACCTGAGGCTGAACCAAGGGTTAAATTCAATAGCCCTGGGGTGGCATGCCGACAGTGTCGGATCGCCATAGAGGGATTAAAAATGAAACTGAGTAAACGTAATCTACCGATCAATGTGTTGGTTCTAACAGCCCTAGCGATAACGCCGTCATTAGCTGACGGGTATGACGCTGATACGCCTGATGAGGTTGTTGTTAAAGGGAAAACCTTATATTCTGACCAAGTAAACGCGCTGAAAACGCCGACACCTATCGTAAACGTGCCTCAAAGTGCGTCGATTCTCACAGGTGACGAGATCTTTGACCGCGGGTTCAAATCAATTGGTGACATCAGCCGCTATACGCCGGGTGTCAACACATCACAAGGCGAGGGGCATCGGGACTCTATCGTTTTTCGTGGCGTAAGGTCGACGGCGGATTTCTTTGTCGATGGTGTGCGTGACGACGTTCAATATTACCGTTCTTTGTATAATCTGGATCAGGTTGAGATCTTACGTGGCGCAAACTCATTACTGTTTGGCCGCGGCGGTACAGGCGGGATTATTAACCGCGTGAGCAAGAAGGCCGAATTGGGGTCTGAATTCGGAGCTGCCGGCCTCAGCACTGATAGCTTCTCCGGGCTATATTTTTCAGCCGACTATAATATCGAAACAAGCGATAATTCGGCACTACGGATGAATTTCCACAGCGACAAGTTGGAAGGTGATCGTGATTTTTACGGTGGTGATCGCTTTGGGTTCACCCCGACTTTGCGGATGGCTCTTGGCTCGGCGACTACGTTGAACCTGTCTTATGAATATGCTGACCACCAGCGGTTTATTGACCGTGGCATTCCAACGGGTGCCGACGGTAAGCCGGTCGAAGCGCTCAAGGACGTTGTGTTTGGTGACAAAGACATCAACACATCGACGCTGGAAGCCCATGTGTGGCGCGGTAATTTGAGCCATGATTTCTCTGATACGCTCAAAGGTAACCTTACAGTCGCCTTCAGCGATTTTGAGAAGACCTATCGCAACCTCTATGTTGCGGATTATCTGCCATCTACCAATGAAGTCGTTATTGATGGCTATCTGGACCCAACTTTTCGCGAAAGCCTGACGGTTTCGGGCAGTTTGATCAGAGAACATGATCGTCACACGCTTCTGGTTGGTGCTGAATTGATCGACACAGATAACGATAACTATCGTTACAACACAAATTGGTCGGCGACATCAGATGATCAGGCGACATTCACTGTTACACGGCCAATGACGTTTACGACGACATCTGCAAGTGATCCGGTCGCAGCAAACACAGCGACCAGCCTCGACTTCACAAGCAGCCTGAATAACAGCACGAAGACGAACATCGAAGTTACGTCGCTGTATTTCCAAGATCAGATCGATATTTCCGATAATCTGATTATTACGCTGGGTGGACGTTTCGACAATTTCGATATCACGATTGACGATATCAAAAATGGCGGGTCTCGGACCCAGGATATTGATGAATTCGGTCCCCGTGCCGGTCTTGTCTATAAGCCAAGTGAAAACAGCTCGTTCTACGCCAGCTATAGCGAGAGCTTTATGCCGCGCTCAGGCGAGCAGTTCAAAGAAATGGACGCGTTGGAAGCATTGGAAGACCCAGATGCGTTTGAGAATAAAGAAATCGGTTACAAATATGATTCGCTTAACGGCTCGTTCTCGATTGCTTATTTCGAGCTTGAATCAACGCGTTTCGACAAAGCCAATGCCAATGCCGAGCAGACCGAAGAGCGCGATCTGGAGGTTGACGGCATCGAAGTGGCCTATAACGGTCAGGTGAGCGAAAACCTCAATATGGCGGCGAGTTACAGTAACATTGATGGCGAAAACTCCGGCAGTAATGCCCGTGAAATTCCTGATAGCACATTCACCATTTGGGGTGCTTATCAGGCGAGTCCGCGGCTCAATCTGGGGCTTGGTTTTATACATCAGGGCGAATCGCACATTTCAGATGGCTCGACGGCTGTATTGCCGAGCTATGAGCGTGTTGATTTCTCCGCAAATTATGATGTCCGAGACGACATTGTTCTGCAGCTTCATATCGAGAACCTGACCGACGAAGTGTACTACCCGCATGCGCATAGCACGCACCAAGTTTCGGTCGGTGAGCCGCTCAACGCACGCCTAGCGATATATAAGAAGTTTTAAATAACCTCCCGTTATCGCCGGAACCCGGAGCCATCTTTACCTCCTTTTCGATGGCTCCAGGTTTTCGTGGATTGGCTTATCGTTAACCCCGGATATTGCTGGTGCACAAAAAGCTGCTAAGCCGCCGGGGTTTTTAGTATTCTTGCGACACGGTGACACATAGGGTTATGGGCGCACTGGGTCTAATTTGCGCTCAACATACACACTCGGATATAAGGGTGTCGTGTGAGGGGAAATAAGGAGTTACTGATGGCTGACGCACAACAACCAGTCTCGGAAGAACCAACGCGCCGCGACTTTCTATATTTGGCAACCGGTGCCTTTGCCGCCGTTGGCGCGGCAAATGTCGTATGGCCCTTGATCGACCAGATGAACCCTGATGCTTCGGTTAAGGCGCTAGCGTCGCTCGAGGTGGATTTATCTGCCATCGAGACCGGTCAGAGTGTCACGGTGACATGGCGCGGCAAGCCTGTTTTTATTCGTCGCCGTACCTCAGGAGAAATTGCTGAAGCCCGCAGCGTAGCTTTTGATGTGCTGCCCGACCCGGAGGGCGACGCTGCGCGCGTAACCAAAGATGAATGGCTCGTCATGGTCGGCATCTGCACCCATTTGGGCTGTGTGCCGCTGGGACAAGCCGGCGACTTTAACGGCTGGTTTTGCCCGTGCCACGGGTCGCATTACGATACGTCTGGTCGGATCCGCAAGGGACCGGCGCCGAAAAACCTGGAAATTCCGCCATATGAGTTTGTTGGCGATACACGCATCAAAATCGGATAGGTACATCTTATGAGTGGTGAAAGCACATATAATCCCGAAACCGGCTTTTCAAAATGGCTCGACACACGTCTGCCTATTTTGCGGCTTGTGCACGACAATATTACCGACTACCCGACGCCGAAAAACATCAATTACTGGTGGACGTTTGGCGGTATTTTGACTTTCTG
>DKNW01000009.1 GCA_002469805.1 Rhodobiaceae bacterium UBA7378 | reverse complement strand
CTATGTCGGGTATGATGAGGGTGGGGCGCTCACCGAGGCTGTGCGCCGTCGCCCGTATCAGCTTGTGCTATTTGATGAAGTTGAAAAAGCTCATAGCGATGTGTTCAATATTTTGTTGCAGGTTCTTGATGATGGGCGTCTGACGGACGGGCAGGGGCACACGGTTGATTTTGCGAACACGCTTATCATTCTGACATCTAATCTAGGGTCGGAGCATTTTAGCGGCCAAACTGAGGTTGAAGATGACGCGCATCACGCGCAGGTTATGGACACTGTGCGCGGGCATTTCCGCCCAGAGTTTTTGAACCGTCTCGACGATATTTTGATATTTGACAGCCTGAAGCCTGCGCAAATGGGCGATATTGTCGATATCCAGTTTGCCCGATTGCAAGCGCTGGTGGACCCGCGCGGGTTGGTGCTTCATTTGTCAGCACCGGCGCGCGACTGGCTGGCGGCAAAGGGGTATGATCCGGTTTATGGCGCGCGGCCCTTGAAACGGGTGATGCAACGTGAAATTCAAGACCGGCTGGCTGATGAGCTATTATCCGGCGCGATAACCGACAGTAGCACCGTCACTATTGCCATTAAGGACGCGCAGTTGGTACTGCAAACCGGCTCGGCGCAGCTTGGCGTTCACTAAGCGATGCGCGCGACCGGCGTGGTAGAGAGCGCAAGGTATTGTCGCGTGCCGCAAGACTGCTAATGCGCTTTTGCGCACCGGCAATGGCCGTTTGTAGCGCGACAAGGCCGTTTTCATCAAGTTTGCGGCCCGGCGGCAAATCGAGTGTGCGGGGGTTAACCGGCTTGCCGTAATGCAGAACTTCGTAATGCAAATGTGGGCCGGTTGCCAACCCTGACATGCCGACAAAGCCGATAATCTGCCCCTGGCGCACTTTTGCGTTGGCTTTCAACCCACGCGCGAAGCGGCTCAGATGCGCATACACAGTTTCGTAGCCATTACTGTGTTGAAGGCGGATAAATCGGCCATATTCGCGTGACCGGGTCACTTTTTCGATGACACCATTGCCGGCGGCATAGATCGGAGTGCCGGTTGGCGCCGCAAAATCCAACCCGCGATGCAGGCGCGTATAGCCAAGAATAGGGTGGCGGCGCATACCAAAGCGCGAACTGAGGCGCGCGCCATCAACCGGGGTTTTCATCAACAGACGCTGAACGCTTTTGCCAGTTTCATCATAAAACGCGGCGTTGCCATCGTCGTGTTCAAGGCGCCAATAGGCATGGCGTTTGCCGCGATTTGTCAGCGCCGCATAAAGAATATCGCCTTCTTCGGCCAACTGGTTGCCGCCGTCAAAACGTCGCGAATAAAGGACTTCGAGCTGGTCGCCTTCGCGAATATCGCGCTGAAAATCAATATTGAAGGAAAACAGTCGGATCATGTCGACCACCAAGCTGGGGGCCATACCGCTACTGCGTGCAGCCTCGTAAACACTGCTCGTAATAAGTGCATCGGCAACGAAATACCGGTCCGAGAGCGGCCGGTTTTGGTCGATAATATCAAAAGTAAGATGCCCGGTTCTGCGCAGGATAATGCGTTGGCGCGGGCTGGGAATAAGGTCAAAGCCGGCAAATCGACCGATCTGGCTATCGGGGTCGCTATCTTGGGGCCATTCGGTGAAAATGCGAACCTTCTGTCCCGGTTTCAGGCCGCGTGGGTCAAAAACCTGCTGCAATGTGTCGAGGGCAGCGTCGGCGGCAATGGGACCGATGCCCTCGCGGGTGAGCAGAGCGGCCAGCGAATCGTTTTTTTTCATTGTGACTGTGCGGTTGCGCCGATGCATAGGCGCCATTTCGTGCCAATTGGTCATAATCAAGGACGGCGCGGGGGCTGGACGTGCGCTCAAGGCGGCCTTATTTGCATCGGGCAGCACAAAATCTGTTAGCAGCCATAAAGCCAAGAACAGACACGCTAAGAAGGATAGCGTGAAATAGCGCCGCGCGCGTCGGCGTTGCTGGGGCGCAACGGTGCCCGGTGGCAACATTAGGCCGTCTGCATGTGCAGTGCCTTGGTTCAGGGGTGGTAATGAAGCGTCGGTCATCGGTGCCCAAAATGCGCCCAACCTGCGCAGTGTGTCAAGGGGCCGGACCCGTACCTGCCGGGTCACGCGACCGGCGGTGTATCGGAATTTTCCCAACGGGTCCAATCCTACCGTAATTTGTGGGTTGGGGGTGCAATTTGCCACTAGGGGTTGTATTGACAGGAAAATAAAAAAAAACGAGATTTTGCTAAAAAAACCCTTTGACACGACACGGGGAGGCCCGTATACACAGCGCTCACATCGCGGGTCAATCAGTAACCCCGGTGCACATGTTTGGTCTGCAGGTTCTTCTTGCGCTTAAGCCTTTTGTGTGGAATCAATACTGATCCTTTCGAGGTCGTATATATGGTGCCGGGTCAACCTTTTGGTTGGGGCGGTTCTTGTCGGCTTGAAAGGACCTTCGGGTTGCTGTTTGACATTGTAGATATAGAAAGAGAAACGTGGACGGCGGTGTCCTGGCGTGCC
>DKNW01000075.1 GCA_002469805.1 Rhodobiaceae bacterium UBA7378 | reverse complement strand
GCTGCAGATTTTGGCTATTTCGCGTCGATGTTCCGCCATTTCGGAAATGATCCTGACCCGGCGGAGGTTATGCGCGCCCAAGCCCCCCACACCTATGCATGGTTGGCGCGCTTGTGGGACACAAAAGCGCGCGATCTGGGTGCCGCACAAAAATGGGTGTTTCCGAAGGGCGCACACTGGACGCCGCTTCTGGATCGCATTGCCAATGATTATCTGCCGTATTTGCAGGCCAATTCACAAGCCTATCGCGACGGCAAGAAACGCTTTGATTTTAAGGGTAAAAACCACAGCTTCCCGCGCACCAAAACGACTTATTACCGCATTTGGTGTCTGGAAGTTTTGCAACGCGAATATCGCGCCTTGAACGCGCGCGAGCGCGACCGCGTGAACAAATTATTTGCGCCTGTCGGCAAGATTTCAAAAATTCTGACCGCGCGCTCAATCAGCGCCGATATGGATGATTTATACGACCTGCCCAAGGCCTCGCTCAAGGGCAGCCACATCAAACTTTCTTCCCCGCGCGGCTGGCGTTTGGGCGCGCAACCGCGCAATTAGGATGCGGCGACGTGATGTTTTTTCTGACAAAACTGTTTTTGACCGCCGGCATTATTGTGCTGGTGACAGAAATTGTAAAAAGAAGCGATAAATTTGGCGGCCTGATTGCGGCCTTACCCCTCACCACATTTTTGATCATTATGTGGATGTATTACGAGGGTGCATCTTCGGAAAAAATTTCCAACCATATCAGCTACACTTTGTTTTTTGTGCTGCCGACCTTGCCCATGTTTGTCGTGTTTCCTTATGTCATCACCAAATTCGGGTTTTACGCTGCGGTGTTGGTGAGCCTTGTTTTAACGGCCTTATGCATTTACGCTTTTAATATGGTGTCGGCGCAAATCGGGTTCAAAATTCTGTAGGCGTGTTTTTGGGTTGCAGTTTAGTGTTCGGGGCGTGATGCGATGTCCCCGTTAGCTGACGGCGTTCGTGTCATGCGCGTTTTGCGAAGATGCATGTCATCAAAAGGTCATGAAAAAAAGTCATCAAAAAGTCATGAATAAAGGAAACAAAAACATGAATAGAAAACCTTTCTTGGTGGGTCTTATTATTGGGGGTCTGCTCGGTCTTATTCCCGGGTTTGGGCTTGGCGTTTATTTTCTGCCGATCATTATCGCCGGCGAGGGCGCTGATGAAAGCGTGCTGGCCAGCGCCAGCGCCGCCGCTGAACGTCGCGGCAGGTTTGTGCGCGATCTGCCAGGCAGCGATGCGTTGCATTACGGCGAGGGCGAAATTATCCATTCGGTCGAAAACGGCGAAACCTGCATGACATTGCAGGGGCGGGTGACGCCGGGGCCGGATTACAAACTCTATCTCACGCCGAAATATGTCGACACAAAGGCTGATTTTGAAGCTGTAAAGTCCCAGAGCGTGCGTGTTGGCGACATCAAGGCGTTTGAAAACTTTCGCCTGCGGGTGCCGCCTTCGGTGAACGCCAAGGACTATCCGGCGGTGCTTGTCTGGTGCGAGAAGTTTTCAATGTTTATTACCTCGGCCCAATTAAATTGACCCGTCACTTAAACCGATAGGGCGATTTTTGCGTAACCTGTTAATATGACAGGAGATGCAATGATAACGCGCTTGGACGCGCGCCCCATTAGGCGCATGGTTGGGTGTTTCTCCGGGCAAAAAAATGCTGTCCGGTGGTGCCCCGATGTGCCCTTGCTTGAGGGTAAAACGGCGCTTGTCACCGGGCCGACATCGGGTATTGGGCGCGCGACCGTTGAGGGTTTGTTGACGCGCGGCGCGCATGTTGTTCTCGCGGGCCGGTCGTGCAAGAAATTACGTGCGCTCATCACCTCCCTCGAAGCCGAAGGCTACGATAGGCAACGGTTTACGCCCGTGTTGTGCGACCTTGGGGATCTCGATAGCGTGGCCGTCGCCGTGCAAGAAATTAACAAAATTTTTCGCCGCAAACCGTTGGATGTTTTGATCGAAAATGCCGGGATCATGCCCACCAAATATGCTGAAACACGCCAGGGGCATGAGATCAGTTTCGGCACAAATGTGCTGGGTCACTTTGCTCTGCGCGCCGGGCTGTTGCGCGGTTGTTTGTCGGAAAAAGCGCGGGTGATTGTCCTGACCGGTGACATTTATATTTTTTCGAAAACCTGCTCGACGGATTTTCGGTGGTACACGCCGCTGGGCGGCGTAAGTGCCTATAACCGCAGCAAACTTGGCAATTTCTGGGTCGCGCGCGAATTGCAGCGGCGTTATCCGCGTCTCAATGTGTTTGTTGTGCATCCCGGGGTTGTAGCGACCAATTTGGGCGCGGGGGGCGCGGTGACACAGGCGATGAAGCGGCGTTTGTTCATTGATCCGGTTGCGGGTGCCCAGACCAGCCTGATTTGCGCCACCCAGCCCGATCTGGCACATGGCAGCTATTACCATAATGTGTTTGGCGAGGCGGAACTGACAAATGCCGACCCGGCGATGAATGACTGGGAAGCACGCCAGTTTTGGAACACCTGCGCGCGCCTTTCCGAGAGAGATAGCGCGCCCCAAATAAGCCAGCTTCGCCGCGCCTCGTGATTTGCGCTTATGCGTAATTTCGGTTAGTTTTCGCACGTGGGTTTCGCGGCTCATCTACAGTTTTCACACACCACTTAGCCGAACTTGCGGTGCGGTGTTCTGGAGAATTCCATGTCAATTCACGCGGGCGCCAAACGCTTAACGGTACCGGATCTTGTAGCGCGCAAAGGCAATGATCCCATTGTCTGCCTCACCTCGTATCACGCGCACACGGCCAAGTTAATCGATCCCCATGTTGACCTATTGCTGGTTGGCGACAGCCTCGGCATGGTGATGTACGGCATGGAAACGACGCTGGGCGTCACGCTCGAAATGATGATTGCCCATGGCGCGGCGGTGGTGCGCGGCTCGCAAAAGGCGTTGGTGGTCATTGATTTGCCGTTCGGCACTTATGAAGAAAGCCCAGCGCATGCG
>DKNW01000130.1 GCA_002469805.1 Rhodobiaceae bacterium UBA7378 | reverse complement strand
GTATCAGGGCCACGCGTTGTGACCGATGAAACCAAAGCGGAAATGAAGCGCATTCTTGAAGATATCCAGACCGGTAAGTTTACCGACCGCTGGATGCAGGGTGGTCAGGAGGAAATCAAGGATTTCCGCGCTAAATCCGACGCGCATCCGATCGAGGAAGTGGGTGCAGACTTGCGGGCCAAAATGCCATGGATTTCTGCCAATAAGCTGGTTGATCAGTCTAAAAACTAATGTAATGCCGCTGAACCCGGCATCCCATGACAAACCGCCCTGCGGGTCGCCATGGGGCGGTTTTTTGTTCGAAATCGCCCATTTTAATTTGTCCGCGCCCTTGCATTTATCTTGCAATGGAATACTTGCAAAATTGCAATACTGCATATTTGCAGATATACTTTTGCAATTATGAAAAAACTCGACTGGGACGATTTAAGGTTTTTTTTGGCCGTTGCCGCCGCGGGCAGTTTGTCCGCCGCAGCGCGTGAGTTGGGGGTCAACACAACCACGGTCTTGCGGCGTATTGCGAGCCTTGAGGACGCGTTGCAGGTACGCCTGTTTGAGCGGTTACGCTCCGGTTATGCGCTGACGCAAGAAGGTACGCGCCTAATGGCAACGCTGGAACCAGTGGACCAGCGGTTAAGCTCGCTGTCGCGCGATTTTCAGGCCGGATCAAAGGCGCTTCAAGGCACGGTGCGGCTGGGGGCCAGCGATATTATCGCGAGCGGCTTTATTGCGCCCGCATTAGGCCGTTTTCGCGCCGATAAACCGGATATCGCGCTCGATGTTGTGGCCGATCCCAGCCTCACAGGGCCAAGTGCCGCGCCGCGGGTGCTAAATGCCCTGCGTGATGTGGATTTGGCGCTGCGGTTGGCGCGCCCGACGCAAGGTGACATGTTGGTGCGCAAGCTAGGCGATGTGGCCTACGCTCTATACGCCAGCCCAACCTATATTGCGCGGTTTGGTCGTGTGCCGGTGAGTGGTGACCTGACCGGACACCAGATTGTCGGTTTTTCGCCCGAAGATCGCCCATTGGGGCCGGTCTGGTGGTTATCACGTGCCGAACGTCAGGGACATGTGGTTATGCGCGCCTCTAGTGCCGCTGTTCGGCTTGGCGCGGTGCAGGCCGGCGAAGCACTTGCGGCATTGCCGTGTTTCGAAGCTGACCATATTGCCGGGCTTGAGCGCGTAGTGGGGCCAGACTTAATCGGTGGATTGGAATTGTGGCTGCTGACGCGCTCAGATCTTGCCCAGCTCGGCCACGTGCGTGCGGTTATGGATTTTCTCATTGCCGAGGTCAAGGCCCGTGCTCCGGGCTTAGCTGGACGTGAAGCAGATCAGTGATCTTGTTGAATTTGCTTGCTTCTATGGTTGTGCTTAGATAAACAAGAAGGGGTGCAATATTGCAAAAAAATTGCAAGTGATGTGGATCTAAATGACACATGTGGTTTTCAATTTGACGGGACAGACCCTGCGTTGGACGCGGGGCTTTTCCGCATGCGACATCATCCGTTCTGAAACACGCGTGAAAACCGATCTAGAAATCCTTCTCCTTATGTGCCCCTGAGGTCGGACAGTCCATCGATGACGCGTTCTCAGGGGATCAAAAAAGAGAAAATAATCTATCCGGGCAATCCCGGACTTTGAGAAGGATAAAGACATGACAGAGAATTCAAAAAGACAAGGTGCCAGCGCTGACCGCGTGGTGATCTTTGACACAACATTGCGCGATGGTGAGCAATCACCGGGTGCATCCATGACGTTGGGTGAAAAGCTGCGCGTTGCAGAAACGCTGGACACGATGGGCGTCGACATTATCGAAGCCGGGTTTCCAATAGCGTCAAATGGTGATTTTGAAAGCGTAACTGAAGTCGCAAAGCTGGTGAAAAACGCCGTGGTTTGCGGATTAGCGCGTGCCGGTGAGAAGGATATTGACCGCGCGGGCGAAGCTTTGAAACACGCCAAAAACCCGCGTATTCACACATTCATTTCAACCAGCCCGGTGCATATGAAGCACAAGCTGCAAATGGAACCCGATGCGGTAATGGAAGCCGTCGCTTTCAGTGTGTCGCGTGCGCGTGGTTTTACCGATAATGTTGAGTGGTCGCCCGAAGATGCCACACGCACCGATCCCGATTTCTTGTGCGCGGTGGTCGAAATAGCGATTAAAGCCGGTGCTACAACGGTCAATATTCCGGACACGGTGGGATATACCATGCCGCAGGAGTATTTCGAGACGATCACCATGCTGCGCAATCGCGTACCGAATATCGACAAAGCGGTTATCTCCACACATTGCCATAATGATTTGGGGCTGGGGGTCGCGAATTCACTGGCCGGTGTTCAAGCAGGTGCGCGCCAGATCGAGTGTACCATCAATGGCATTGGCGAACGGGCCGGTAATGCCGCATTGGAAGAGATCGTTATGGCCATGAATGTGCGCGCAGATCTGATGCCGCAATGGACAAACATCGATACCACAATGTTAGCGCGTGCTTCCAAACTGGTTTCATCAGTGACGGCGTTCCCGGTGCAGTACAATAAAGCGATTGTAGGCCAAAACGCGTTTGCCCATGAAAGCGGCATCCATCAAGATGGCATGCTGAAAAATAATCAAACCTACGAAATCATGACGCCAGAAAGCGTTGGTATTTCGCAGTCGTCGCTGGTAATGGGTAAACATTCTGGCCG
>DKNW01000039.1 GCA_002469805.1 Rhodobiaceae bacterium UBA7378 | reverse complement strand
TGCTGCCGAAGAAGCACCAGCCGAGGAAGCCGAAGAGGGTGAAAAGGACGCCTGATTGACCCGCCAACCACCGCTACCGGAAACACCTATAGACGGCTTGGTTTGTCTGGGTGTCATTACCGGCACGCATGGCGTGCGCGGGGCTGTGCGTGTCAAAACATTTACCGGCGACCCCCAAAGCCTTGGCGGGTATGGTCCGTTGCGCGATGGCGCGGGCAAACGCCGGTTTACGGTGCGCGATATCCAGCCCGATAAGGCTGGTGCGCGGCTTATGTTCGAGCACATCACCACCCGCGAGCAGGCGGCGGTACTCAAGGGAACATTGCTGTATGTGCCCCGCAATGTATTGCCCGAACTTGATGATGCGGATGACTTTTATCACGCCGATCTCATTGGCTTACAAGCCGTGGCACCCGATGGCGCGGTGCTTGGCACAGTGCGCGGTGTCCATGATTTCGGGGCGGGCGATCTGCTTGATATCGACGGCGTTTTCGTACCGTTCACGCGAGCCTGTGTGCCGCTTGTTGATCTGGAAGCAGGCCAAGTAACCGCGATTTTGCCAGCTGAGGTGCCCGAAGATAAGACACCAGATAAACCGCAAGCTGGTGAGGTGTTGCCCGATGAGGGCACAAGATGACCGAGGCAAGCATGACGAACACACCCGGCTGGCGGGCACATATCATCACCCTGTTTCCTGACATGTTTCCGGGCCCGCTTGGGGTGAGCCTCTCAGGCCGTGCGTTGGAAAATGGGGCCTGGTCGTGTGCTACGCATGATTTGCGGGCCTATGGCGAAGGAAGCCACCGTGCGGTTGATGATACGCCAGCGGGTGGCGGTGCTGGCATGGTATTGCGCGCTGATATTGCGACCGCCGCCGTTGCCGATGCACGCACGCATGCTGGGGATGTGCCGCTCTTATTGCCAAGCCCGCGCGGTACGCCTTTTACGCAGGCCATGGCCACGGAACTGGCGGCGGGCACAGGCGCCATGTTTTTGTGCAACCGTTTCGAGGGGGTGGACGAGCGTTTCATCGCGACCCATGATCTGCGTGAAATTAGTGTCGGCGATTATATTTTGTCCGGGGGGGAGATGGCGAGTTTTGCCATGCTCGATGCGATTATCCGCCTCTTGCCAGGCGTTATGGGGTCGTCGGCCTCGCATCACGAGGAAAGTTTTACCGAAGATCTGCTGGAATACCCTCAATATACTCGGCCCGCTAGCTGGCAAGGCCACGATATTCCTGCGGTCCTTACGTCTGGAAATCACGCCGAGATCGCGGCTTGGCGGCGCGCGCGGGCACAAGATATTACGGCCACGCGACGACCTGATTTGTGGGCCCGTTATGTCGCTCGGCATCCGGCGGCGGCGCGCAACAACCCGAATGACAAAAAAAGCGGCTAACATTACATTTTCTTTGTAGAAAAACCGTTTGAAGGGGTGACAAAAGCCCTGTTTAGTGCTACCTCACCTCATCTTGAAAAAGCTGTACGGCGCATTTCGCCGGATCGAGGTCGCAACCATGAACCTGATTGATGAGATTGAAAAAGAGCAGATTGCCGCGTTTGAGGCCGAAAAATCCGTACCGGAATTTCAGCCAGGCGATACTGTAAAGGTCAATGTTAAGGTGATCGAAGGATCGCGCGAACGCGTGCAGGCCTTTGAGGGCGTGTGCATTGCGCGTTCCGGCGGTGGTCTGAATGAAAACTTCACGGTCCGCAAAATCTCGTATGGTGAAGGCGTGGAGCGTGTATTTCCAATTTACAGCCCGCTCGTTGCCAGTATCGATGTCGTACGCCGTGGACGTGTTCGCCGCGCAAAACTCTATTATCTGCGTGGCCTTACTGGTAAAGCAGCCCGCATTGCGGAGCGTCGCCTGAAAACGGGCAAAGACGACACAACAGCCAAGGCCGACACAATTCCACCGGCTGCCCAGGAGGATCCCGGCGTCAACGCCGATGCCTGATCTTTTTCCAATGGCGGCCCACCCCAACCAGACCGGGGGGTGACCTCCGGGAATATAGAGAGGCATTTATGTCCGGGACCACATTATATGACAAAATTTGGGACGCCCATCTTGTATCCGAGCAAGATGGTGGTAACTGCCTGTTGTATATCGACAGGCATTTGGTGCACGAAGTAACCAGCCCGCAAGCCTTTGAAGGGCTGCGTATGGCCGGGCGTCGCCCCCATGCGCCGCATAAAACACTGGCTGTGGCTGACCATAATATTCCAACCACGGATCGTTCAGGGGGCTTGGCTGCCATTGAAGACCCCGAAAGCAAGCTGCAAATCGAAACGCTGGAGGCAAATTGCGCCGAGTTCGATATCGAATACCTTGCCATGGATGATATTCGCCAAGGCATTGTGCACGTCGCTGGCCCGGAACAAGGGTTCACCCTGCCGGGCCTGACAATCGTGTGCGGCGATAGCCACACATCAACCCATGGCGCGTTTGGCGCGTTGGCACATGGGATTGGCACCTCCGAGGTTGAGCATGTGCTGGCAACCCAAACGCTGATCCAGACCAAGGCTAAAAATTTCCGGATTAATGTTGTGGGCACCACCCCGCCGCACGTGACGGCGAAGGATATTGCTTTGGCAATTATTGGCGAAATTGGCACGGCTGGCGGCACGGGCTGCGTACTAGAATATGCTGGTCCGGCGATCGAGGCGCTGTCGATGGAAGGTCGGATGACCTTATGCAATATGTCTATTGAAGCCGGCGCGCGCGCTGGTTTGATCGCGCCAGATGAAAAAACATTCGCGTTTCTGGAAGGTCGCGCCAAGGCACCGACCGGCGAAGCATGGAATGCGGCGCTGGCTTATTGGCGGACGCTGAAATCTGACGCTGATGCGGTTTTCGACCGCGAAATTACCATTAATGCCGCAAATCTGCCGCCTTTGGTCACCTGGGGCACCAGCCCGCAAGACGTCGTGTCTATCGATGGCTCAGTGCCTGACCCGGCCGCGATTGCCGATGAGGGCCAGCGGCGGGCAACCGAACGCGCGCTGGACTATATGGGACTAAGCGCTGGCACGCCGATGCGCGATATTGCGATCGACCGGGTGTTCATCGGTTCGTGTACCAATAGCCGCATCGAAGATTTGCGGGCTGCGGCGAAAATCGCTAAAGGCCGGCAGGTTGCAGCGCATGTGTCGGCCATGGTCGTGCCGGGTTCTGGCCTTGTGAAACAGCAGGCCGAGGCCGAAGGCCTGGACGCGGTTTTTAAAGCTGCCGGTTTCGAATGGCGCGAGCCGGGGTGTTCAATGTGTTTGGCTATGAACGCCGACAAGTTATCGCCGGGCGAGCGTTGTGCATCGACATCCAACCGAAATTTTGAGGGCCGACAGGGGCGCGGTGGACGAACCCATCTGGTATCCCCAGCAATGGCAGCGGCAGCGGCCATTACGGGTCACTTTGCCGATATTCGCGATTTTGATGCTGCGACAGAAGCTGAGTAGGGAGAAAGAATAATGGAAAAATTTACCAAATTGGATGCTGTGGCTGCGCCACTGAATATGATCAATATTGATACCGATATGATTATTCCCAAGCAGTTTCTCAAAACCATCAAACGCTCGGGTCTCGGCAAAAACCTGTTTGATGAGATGCGTTACGCTGACGATGGCAGCGAGATCGAAGATTTTGTTCTTAACCGTCCGGCTTATCGCAATGCGCAAATTCTGGTGGCCGGTGCAAATTTCGGGTGCGGTTCCAGCCGCGAACACGCGCCATGGGCGCTGCTCGATTTCGGTATTCGCTGTGTAATTGCGCCGAGCTTTGCCGATATTTTCTATAATAATTGCTTCAAGAACGGCATTTTGCCTATTGTTCTGCCGCAAGAAGACATAGACAAACTTATGGATGATGCCGAGCGTGGTGCCAATGCCGGTTTGAGTATCGACCTCGAAAAGCAAGAAATACATGGACCTGATGGTGGCGTTATTGCTTTCGACGTCGATGCCTTTCGCAAGCAATGCTTACTTGAGGGGCTGGATGATATCGCTTTGACCTTGAAGCAAAGCGAGGCGATTTCGGTCTACGAAGCCAAGTTGGACACGCAGAGCTGGCGCTAGGGGAAACGAGCCACATGGCGACTAGTAATGTGGCGACTAGTAATGGCGACTAGCAATAGCTGCCGGTAATGGCCAGCGGCAACGAAGCCGAATAAAGAGAGGCGTATGATGGAAAATATTCTCATTCTTCCGGGCGATGGTATCGGCCCCGAGGTCATGGGCGAAGTGCGCCGTGTAATCGACTGGTTCGGCACGCAGCGCGGCTTTGATGTGTCGCTCGACGAAGACCTTGTTGGTGGTTGCGCCTATGACGCGCACGGCGCGGCGATTTCGGACGCGGCGATGGAAAAAGCAATGGCGGCTGATGCTGTTTTGCTGGGTGCGGTCGGTGGCCCGAAATGGGATAATGTGGCTTACGCCGCGCGCCCCGAAGCGGGGCTTTTGCGCTTGCGGGCAGATCTCGAATTATTTGCCAATTTGCGTCCGGCGATTTGTTTTTCGGCACTGGCCGATGCGTCGTCATTGAAGCGCGATCTTGTCGAGGGGCTCGACATTATGATTGTGCGCGAATTGACTGGCGGGGTTTATTTTGGAGAGCCGCGCGGGATCACAGATCTCGGAAACGGTCAACGTCGCGGCGTTAACACGCAAGTTTATGAGACATACGAGATTGAACGCATCGCCCGCGTTGCCGGCGACATTGCAATGAAGCGCGACCGACGGCTTGCGTCGGCTGAAAAACGCAATGTAATGGAATCCGGTTTGCTGTGGAACGAAGAAGTGACACGCATTGTTAGTGCCGAGTTTCCCGATCTGGCACTGGAGCATGTGCTGGCTGATAATTGCGCCATGCAACTTGTGCGCAACCCGAAACAATATGACGTGTTGGTTACGGATAATCTGTTTGGCGATATCCTGTCGGATGTTGCAGCCATGCTAACCGGCTCGCTGGGCATGTTGCCATCTGCGTCTTTGGGCGCGCCGGATGCCGAAACAGGTCGCGCGCGCGCGCTATACGAGCCTGTACACGGCTCGGCACCAGATATTGCCGGCGAGGGCAAAGCCAATCCAATCGCGTCGATTATGAGTTTTGCCATGGCGTTAAAATATACATTCGACCGCGCCGATGATGCTGACCTTCTGGAGCGTGCTGTGATGCATGTGCTTGATGCTGGTTTCCGCACGGGCGATATTATGCAGCCAGACATGAAGGCTGTCGGCACAAGCGGCATGGGCGATGCAGTGCTGGCCGCGCTCAACGAATTGGGGAAATAATATGGGTTATGTGGTTGCCGTTATTGGCGCGACCGGCAATGTTGGGCGCGAAATGCTTAATATTTTGGCCGAGCGCGACTTTCCGGTTGCGCGGGTGGATGCGGTTGCGTCGCGGCGCAGTCAGGGTAGAGAAGTAAGTTTTGGCGATAAAACGCTGAAATGTCAGGCGCTGGAATTTTACGATTTTGCTGCTGCTGATATTGCGCTTTTTGCCTGCGGGTCAGGACCGGCTGGCGAATATGCACCCAAGGCGGCGGCGGCGGGGTGCGTGGTGATAGATAATTCCTCGCTTTATCGTATGGAGCCTGATGTGCCGCTCATCGTGCCGGAAGTTAATCCGGCAGATATAGCGGGTTATACACAGCGCAATATTATCGCTAATCCAAATTGTTCGACCGCGCAGCTGGTTGTGGCGTTGAAGCCCTTGCACGATCTGGCGAAAATTCGCCGCGTGGTTGTGGCGACCTATCAGTCGGTTTCTGGTGCGGGCAATGCGGCGATGGACGAGTTATTCTCGCAGACCCGGGCCGTGTTTGTGAACGATGATTTGACCCGTGAGCATTTCACCAAGCAGATCGCTTTCAATGTCATTCCACACATTGACGTATTTCGCGACAATGGCGACACCAAGGAAGAATGGAAAATGGTGGTCGAGACGCAAAAGATGCTCGACCCCGAAATTCGCATGAATGCCACATGCGTCCGCGTGCCGGTTTTTGTTGGTCATAGCGAAGCGGTGAATATCGAGTTTGAAAATCCAATCAGCGAAAACGAAGCCCGCGATGCTTTCGAGGCGGCACCAGGTGTCTTGCTGGTCGATCGCCGTGAGGATGAGGGCTATGTCACACCGATCGAATGTGTCGGCGAATACGAGACCTTCGTATCGCGTTTGCGCCTCGATCCGTCTGTTGAAAACGGTCTGAGTATGTGGGTGGTATCCGATAATTTGCGCAAAGGTGCGGCACTCAACGCTGTTCAGATTGCCGAGCTGCTCGTGCAGAAATATATGAAAACCCCGCGCGCGGCTTGATCTTTATGCTTATTTGCCCTTTGCAGGCAGGCTGAGCGTTTCTTGCAGGGCAGGTTTTTCCATTTCAACCGGACCGCTTGGCAGGGCGTTTTTATTGGCACTTTTTCCAGCAAGTTTCGCCATAGTCGATGTGGCAATACCCAATGCCATTTTTTCCCGACGCAGATGAAGTCCAAGATAGAGCGCGGAAAACAGATCGCCCATGCCATGCGGTACTTGGGGGACTGCAACAGTTTCGCATCGCAGTAACCCCTCGCCAACTTCCAGTGTCGCTATGCGGCCTTCCGGCCCGGGTGCCGAAGTCACCACAACTTGGGCAACATCAAGTGCTTGCGCGGCACGCGCAGCTTCTTGCGTTGTCGCAAGCGGCCCGGTTCCGGTTAGATGGCCCAGTTCAAATAAATTAGGGGTCGCCATGTCGGCCCGCGGAATGAGTTGTTCGTGCAGCGCTGTAACAACCTCTTGGGGCAGATAAAGCCGATCATGGTCGCCGCATATCGGGTCACAGCAAACCGGCAGGTCAGGATTAATGTCTCGCAATGCGTCAATGAGCTTAGCGGTAGCCGAAACGTGATCGGCGCTTGGCATATAACCGGTCAACACGCCGGACACACCGTCAAGCGCGCCTGCGGATATCAGCCACTCACCATGTTCTTCTATCTGCTTTGCGGGCAATGCACCGCCGGTTGGTGTACCTGCGTCTGGATAGGCGCGCGGATGGGCGGCTAATAATATGGTGGGTATACCAACGCACCCCAATCCCAGCGCGCGCAAGCCTGGCGTAATGGCTTGCAGGCCGACTTGTCCATCGATCACCTGACTTGAAATCACCAAGACAGGGCCGAGCTGTGTGCTAGAATGCGCCATGGATAAAACCTCTTCTGAACATTCTTGAACCATACAATCCAGGGTAAGTACACAATGTCTTCGCAGTCTTCACAGAAAACAGCCACGCCTCGTCGCTCGGCTCTTTATATGCCCGGAGCTAATGCGCGGGCTCTCGAAAAGGCCCGAACGCTGGACGCAGACTGTCTCCTGCTCGACCTCGAAGACGCTGTCGCACCTGATGCCAAAACGCAGGCGCGTGCCCAAGTATGTGCGGCTTTGTCACACGGTGGATATGGCGCACGCGAAGTCGTCGTGCGGGTGAACGGGCTGGATACCCCTTGGGGGCGTGATGATATGGCCGCGCTTGCCGCTTTGTCGGAAGGGCCGGGCCAGTGTCCTCATGGTGTTCTGGTACCGAAAATATCCAAAGTAGAAGATATCGATGCGGCGTGCGCGCAGTTACCGGCGGGTCTGGATTTATGGATCATGATCGAAACGCCAGGAGCTATTTTTAATATCGATGCTCTCGCCGCCCGCGCGCGCAACACGCCGCTCACCTGCTTTGTGATGGGCACGAATGATCTGGCAAAAGAAATGCGCGCTACGCTGGTGCCGGGCCGCGCGCCGCTTATTGCTGCGCTTTCCTTATCAGTGCTGGCGGCAAGGCAGACTGGACTAGCTGTGCTGGACGGCGTGTTTAACGACATTGGCGATACGCAAGGTTTTGTGGCCGAGTGTCGTCAAGGAATGGAGATGGGGTTTGACGGTAAAACGCTTATTCACCCCAGCCAGCTGGCACCGTGCAACGCCGCATTCGCGCCAGATGCCGAAGAAATCGAGCAGGCGCGCTCGGTGGTGGCGGCCTTTGATGACCCGGCCAATGCCGGACAGGGCGTGTTAAAAGTGAACGGCAAAATGACCGAGTTATTGCACCTTGATATTGCGCGCCAACGTCTCGCCATTGCGGAGGCTATCGCGCGTCGCGCTAATGCCATGCAATCCGTTGATGCGGCAGGGGACGCGCCATGACCGAATTTGCCAGTTTTGCAACCCGTGGCCGGTTTTTTGAAGATTTCACGCTGGGCGCGCGCATTGTGCACGCGACACCGCGGACGCTGGATAGCGGCGACACGGCGCTGTATCAAGCACTTTATGGCGGTCGTCATATTTTAACCAGCAGCCTGCCCGCGGCACGCGCAGCGGGCTATGTTGATCGGCCTTTGGAAAACTGGCTGGTGTTCCATATCGTTTTCGGCAAAACCGTGCCTGACATTTCGCGTAACGCAGTGGCTAATCTAGGTTATGCCGAGGGCAGATTTCTAGTCCCGGTCTATTGCGGTGACACGCTGTCAGCTGTTTCAGAGGTTATTGGCCTGCGCGAGAATAGCAGTGGCAAAAGCGGCATCGTCATGGTGCGCACGCAAGGGCGAAATCAGCACGATAAGCTGGTGGTGGAGTATGTGCGATGGGTGATGGTTAATAAGCGCGATCCCGATGCCCCGATTGCGCCAACTCCTGATATGCCTAAACTGTCTGATGGCGTTGCGCCCGAAGACCTGGTGCCGCCCCCGGAAGACTTTGTCTGCCCCGATGCGGCGCTGGCTGGCAGCGACAGGTTTTTTGATGATTATGAGGCCGGGATGCTCATTGACCATAATGATGGCGTGACGCTGGAAGATAGCGAACACATGATGGCAACACGGCTTTATCAAAACACGGCGCGGGTGCATTTTGATGGTCTGGCCCAACAAAATACGCGTTTTGGCAAACGGTTGATCTATGGTGGGCACATTATCTCGCATGCGCGCGCCATGAGTTTTAACGGGTTTGAAAACGCCTTTGCCGTGGCCGGTTTGAATGCAGGTACGCACGCTGCGCCAGCTTTTGCCGGCGACACGATTTATGGGGCGACGCAGGTTTTGTCCACAGAGGGCACTGTCGGGCCAGCCAGCGCAGGGGCACTGCGCTTGCGCCATCTCGTGACCAAAAACAGGCCGGTTGACCAAAGCGATGCCACCACGCACAAGGGCGCGGCAAAGGGCGAACGGGCGCAGGATGTTCTGCTTGATCTGGATTGCTGGGTGTGGATGGCGCGCCGGTGATATGCGTCAGCCTGTCGCGGCGCTATGATTGGCAGGTTTGGCAGCATCGGCTATAACAAATGAGCGATAGAACTCTCGTTTATCTTTTAACGAGGTCAGGAGACTTTATGTCCGATCAAACCAATGCGCGGCCACTTTCGCCGCATATCCAGATTTACCGCTGGACGCTCACAATGATGCTGTCAATCCTGCATCGGGCGACCGGGGTGGCCTTGTATGCTGGCTCAGCTTTACTGGCATGGTGGCTCATGGCTGCTGCGACCGGTCCTGAAGCTTATGCGCTGGTGCGCGATATTTCGTCGGCTTGGTATGGCCGGCTGGTTTTGTTCGGATATAGCTGGGCGCTGTTTCATCACATGTTTGGCGGCGTGCGTCACTTTATCTGGGATACAGGGCGCGGGTTTGACCTTAAACATGTTGAATGGATTGCGCGGACAACCGCGATTGCACCTTTGTTTCTGACCGGTCTGGCTTGGGTGCTTGGTTGTATGTATTTAGGAGTTTGGTCATGAGCGAAATGCGGACACCGCTATCGCGCGTTCGCGGACTTGGTTCCGCAAAAAAAGGCACTGAACATTTCTGGCTGCAGCGCGTAACCGCGCTCGCCAATATTCCATTGACGCTGTTTTTGGTCGGGGCTCTTGTTGTCCATGCGGGAGCCGATCATGCGACCATGGCGGCGTTTCTCGGCAATCCGGTTGTCGGTGTGGTCATGTTACTGCTCATTTTGAGCACAAGCTGGCATATGCGCCTTGGTTTGCAGGTTGTGATCGAGGATTATATTCATGGGGAAGCAACGAAGCTGGCGGCGCTGGTTGCCAATAATTTTTTCGCCCTGATAATCGGTGTGGCGTGTGCCCTCGCCGTGTTGAAACTGGTAATTAGCCAGTAAGTCGGGTCGGCTAGGAGTGTATCATGAGTGCATATGAATTTACCGATCATCAGTTTGACGTTGTTGTTGTCGGTGCTGGTGGTTCCGGTTTGCGAGCGGCGCTTGGCTGTGCTGAACGCGGACTGAAAACGGCATGTATTTCGAAAGTGTTCCCGACGCGCAGTCATACTGTTGCCGCGCAGGGTGGCATTTCCGCCGCGCTTGGCAATATGGGCGACGATGACTGGCGCTGGCACATGTATGACACCGTCAAGGGTTCCGATTGGCTGGGCGACCAGGATGCGATTGAGTATCTGTGCCGCAATGCACCCGAAGCTGTCTACGAACTGGAACATTTCGGCGTGCCATTCTCGCGCACGGATGAAGGCAAGATTTACCAGCGACCATTTGGTGGCATGACAACGAATTTCGGTGAAGGCATTGCCCAGCGCACTTGCGCGGCGGCTGACCGGACAGGGCATGCGATTTTGCATACGCTTTATGGTCAGTCTTTGCGCCATGACACTGAGTTTTTTATTGAGTATTTCGCGCTCGATCTGATGATGGATGAAGATCGCTGTGTTGGTGTTACGGCGATGTGCATGCAAGACGGCACTATTCATCGGTTCCAAGCCAAGCAGGTTATTCTCGCTACGGGCGGTTATGGCCGCGCCTATTTCTCGGCAACCTCGGCGCACACTTGCACGGGCGACGGCTCGGCCATGGTTATTCGCGCCGGTCTACCGCTTCAGGATATGGAGTTTGTGCAGTTTCACCCCACTGGTATTTATGGTGCTGGTTGTTTGATTACTGAAGGCTCGCGTGGTGAGGGCGGCATCTTGATAAATTCAGAAGGCGAGCGATTTATGGAGCGTTACGCGCCATCGGCCAAAGACCTTGCCTCGCGCGACGTGGTTTCCCGCTCGATGACGATCGAAATTCGGGAAGGGCGCGGCGTTGGTGCCAATAATGACCATATTTATCTGCACCTCGATCATCTGGACCCAGATGTATTGGCAGAACGCTTGCCGGGCATTTCGGAAAGCGCCCGTATTTTTGCCGGCGTTGACGTGACTAAGGAGCCGATTCCGGTTCTGCCAACGGTGCATTATAATATGGGCGGTATTCCGACCAATTATCATGGCGAGGTGCTCAATCCGAGTAAATCTGATCCAGAGCGCGTTGTTCCCGGGCTTATGGCCATTGGTGAAGCGGCGTGTGTGTCGGTTCATGGTGCCAACCGTCTGGGTTCAAACTCGCTTATCGATCTTGTTGTTTTCGGGCGCGCGTCAGCCATTCGCACCTCGGACATCGTGACGCCGGGTGAATCGCACGCGCCATTGCCAGCAAGTGCTGGTGATGAGGCGGTGTCGCGTCTTGAGCGGTTCCGCACCGCAGATGGCAGCACGCCAACGTCGGAACTGCGCCTTGAAATGCAAAAAGCGATGCAGGAAAACTGTGCCGTCTTCCGGACCGGTGAAGTGCTGGAAGAGGGCTGTGAACGCATGCAAAAAATCGTGAATGCCATGGATGATATTGGCGTTGCCGATAAATCGTTGATCTGGAACTCCGATCTGATCGAAACGCTCGAATTTGACAACTTGATCGTGCAGGCCATCGCAACAGTTGAGGGCGCCAATGCCCGCAAGGAAAGCCGTGGCGGGCATGCCCGCGAGGATTTCCCTGAGCGCGATGACGAAGAATGGATGAAGCACACGCTCGCCTATGTCGACGCCAAAGGCAAAGCCAAAATTGATTATCGCGGTGTTCATAATTATACGATGACCAATGAGGTCAGCTACATCGAGCCGAAAGCTCGCGTTTACTAGGGGGTATCGATGGTTGAAATTGCATTACCGGCTAATTCACGCGTCAAAAAAGGCGTCACCCATACGGCTGAAGGCACGATTAAAAAACCGCGTACGCTGAAGGTTTATCGGTGGAACCCTGACGATGCGGAAAATCCGCGTGTAGATAGCTATGTGATCGATGAAGAAGATTGCGGGCCAATGGTGCTCGATGCGCTTTTGAAAGTAAAAAACGAGCTTGATTCAACCCTCACGTTTCGGCGGTCGTGCCGCGAAGGTATTTGCGGCTCCTGCGCCATGAATATTGACGGTCAAAACACGCTGGCCTGCACGAAAGGGTTAGATGATGTTAAGGGTGATATCACCATTTATCCGCTGCCGCACATGCCGGTAATTAAAGATCTTGTGCCAGATCTGACCAATCTTTATGCGCAATATGCATCCATTGAGCCATGGCTGAAAACCGACACGCCCAAGCCGCAAAGCGAGTGGCGCCAGTCGCGCGAGGATCGTGAACAACTCGACGGACTTTATGAGTGCATTTTGTGCGCATGTTGTTCGACATCATGTCCAAGCTACTGGTGGAATTCGGATAAATATTTGGGCCCGGCGGTTTTGCTTCAGGCTTATCGCTGGCTAGCTGATAGCCGCGATGAAAAAACCGGCGACCGGCTGGATGATCTAGAGGACCCGTTCCGCGTCTATCGCTGCCACACGATTATGAATTGTGCCAAGGCATGCCCGAAAGGTTTGTCACCTGCTAAGGCCATATCCGAAATCAAAAAGATGATGGTCGAACGCGAAGTCTAATCTTTGTTTGCTAGTCTATGTTTTATGATCATCGTCTTCTGAG
>DKNW01000068.1:4415-6177 GCA_002469805.1 Rhodobiaceae bacterium UBA7378 | reverse complement strand
TCAGATTGACGAATGGGGCGCAGATGCCGAAGCTATGCAAAGGCTTGAGCAAATTGCGCTGGATATTCAGGCATTAAGTCGATACTTTTCGGCACTTAAGCCGTAATTTACTGGCTTGGACGGGGAGGTCTGTCACGTGAACGATATTACTCAAATGCTCGAGGAGCGTCGCGAGATTGCGCGGCAGGGCGGGGGTGCAAAGCGTATCGAAGCCCAGCACGCGCGGGGCAAACTGACCGCACGCGAGCGCATTGAACTCCTCTTGGATACGGACAGCTTTGAAGAGATCGACATGTTTGTCGAGCATGATTGCCACGAATTCGGTATGGAAGAGCGCAAGATCCCCGGCGATGGTGTCGTCACCGGTTGGGGAACGGTGAACGGACGCCCGATATATGTCTACGCGAAGGACTTCACGGTGTTTGGTGGGTCGCTATCGCGTGCGCATTCGCGCAAAATCAACAAAGTGCAGGATATGGCTTTGCGCAATGGCACGCCTATTATCGGTATTCTTGACGCTGGTGGTGCCCGTATTCAAGAAGGCGTCGATGCGCTGGGCGGTTATGCCGAAGTTTTCCAGCGCAACACGCTGGCTTCGGGCGTCATTCCGCAGATCACCATGATTATGGGGCCATGCGCGGGGGGTGATGTGTATTCGCCAGCCATCACAGATTTTGTTTTTATGATCCGCAACACATCTTACATGTTCGTGACCGGTCCCGATGTCGTCAAAACAGTGACCAATGAAGAAGTGACGGCAGAAGAATTGGGGGGCGCAAAAGTGCACACGACCCGTTCCTCTGTCGCAGATGGTGCTTTTGATAATGATGTCGAAGCACTGGCGCAATTACGCCGCCTCATTGATTTTCTGCCACTCAGCAACCGCACAGGCGTGCCGGAGCGTCCCTCCTTTGACACACGCGACCGCGTCGAGCCGTCGTTGGATACGCTCATCCCCGAAAACGCCAACATGCCTTATGACATGCGCGAACTGGTGGTAAAAATGGTCGATGAAGGCGATTTTTTCGAGATCCAGCCAGATTTCGCCAAGAACATCATTGTCGGCTTCGGGCGTATGGAGGGCCGTACAGTAGGGTTTGTGGCCAACCAGCCAATGGTGCTAGCCGGTGTGCTGGATAGCGATGCCAGCCGCAAGGCTGCGCGGTTTGTTCGGTTTTGTGATTGCTTCGATATTCCCATCGTGACCCTGGTTGATGTGCCCGGCTTTCTGCCCGGCACAGCGCAGGAATATGGCGGGCTTATCAAACACGGCGCCAAGCTGCTGTTTGCCTATGCCGAGGCCACCGTACCGAAAATTACGGTCATTACGCGCAAAGCCTATGGGGGTGCGTATGATGTGATGGCGTCCAAGCATTTGCGCGGCGATGTCAATTATGCGTGGCCAACCGCCGAGATTGCGGTGATGGGAGCTAAGGGTGCGGTTGAGATTATTTTCCGCAATGCACTTGGCGACGATGACGAGATTGACCGGCGCACGAAAGAATATGAGGAGAAATTCCTCAATCCATTCGTCGCCGCCGAGCGTGGCTATATTGACGAGGTAATACAGCCACACAATACGCGCCGGCGTGTCGCACGTGCATTGTCGCTTCTGCGCAATAAGAAACTCGAAAATCCATGGAAAAAACACGACAACATCCCTCTATAGGTTCGCAGCATGTTCAAAAAAATACTAATCGCTAATCGCGGAGAGATCGCCTGCCGAGTTATCCGAACCGCGCGAGAAATGGGCATTAAAACT
>DKNW01000068.1:0-4033 GCA_002469805.1 Rhodobiaceae bacterium UBA7378 | reverse complement strand
GACGAGGCGGTGCATATTGGCGGTGCGCCCGCGAGCGAAAGTTATCTCGTTATTGACAAAATACTGGATGCCATCCGCCAAACTGGTGCGGAAGCTGTGCATCCGGGCTACGGGTTTTTGAGCGAAAATAAGGCGTTTGCTGAAGCGCTTGAAAAAGAAGGCGTGGCGTTCATCGGCCCTCCTCCTGGTGCTATTGAAACCATGGGTGATAAAATCACCTCGAAAAAGCTGGCAGCTGAAGCCGGTGTTAGCACAGTGCCTGGGCATATGGGTCTGATTGAAGACGCTGATGAAGCAGTTAAGATTGCTGCCGAAATTGGCTACCCGGTCATGATTAAGGCGTCGGCGGGCGGCGGCGGCAAGGGCATGCGGATTGCCTTTAATGACGATGAAGCGCGTGAAGGGTTTCAGTCGTCCAAAAACGAGGCGGCTGCCAGTTTTGGGGATGATCGTATTTTTATCGAGAAATTTGTCACCCAGCCGCGCCACATTGAAATTCAGGTGCTGGGCGACAAGCACGGCAATATAATTTATCTAGGCGAGCGCGAATGTTCGATCCAGCGGCGTAATCAGAAAGTCATTGAGGAGGCACCCAGCCCGTTCCTTGACCCTGAAACACGCGCGGCCATGGGCGCGCAGGCGGTCGCATTATCGCGCGCGGTGGATTACTGCTCCGCTGGTACGGTTGAGTTCATTGTTGATGGTGACCGTAATTTCTACTTTCTTGAGATGAACACACGCCTGCAGGTTGAGCACCCGGTGACCGAGCTGATCACCGGGCTTGATTTGGTTGAACAGATGATCCGTGTCGCCGATGGTGAGGCGCTCCAGATTAAGCAGGAAGATGTTGAGCTGAATGGCTGGGCCATTGAAAGTCGTATTTATGCCGAAGACCCGTATCGCGGGTTTCTGCCGTCGACAGGTCGCTTGTCGCGCTATCGCCCGCCGGAAGAGTATGCACGCGACGATATTACGGTGCGCAATGACACGGGCGTTTATGAGGGAGGTGAGATTTCGCTGTTTTACGACCCGATGATTGCCAAACTGGTGACACATGGCAATGACCGTAATATGGCGATTGATGCCATGGCTACTGCGCTTGATAATTTTCGCATTGATGGCATCCGCCACAATATCGATTTCCTGACCACCATTATGCATCATGACAGGTTCCGTTCAGGCGCCCTGACGACAGCCTTTATCGATGAAGAGTTTCCCGAAGGGTTTTCCGGTGCAGAAATTTCGGCAAGACGGGCCAGCCAGCTTGCCGCAATCTCGTATTTTATGCAGCGCAAGATAGATGCGCGCGCGTCCCAGACTGATCAGATTTTAAACGGTCACCGATATGCGGTGCCGGATGACTTTATTGTGCATCTTGATGCTCATGCATTCGAGGTTAGCGGCACGCCGAACGGCGCACGCGTCAATAACACAACGATTGAACTGGAAAGCAACTGGAAGCCGGGAGATTTGTTTTTCTATGGCTATGTTGATGGGGAACCCATTAGCCTATGCGTTGATTTGCTGGCCGAAGGGATGCGTCTCACCGGTGGCGGTACCGCGGTCGATGTCGCTGTGCGCACGCGGCGTGCCCAAGAATTCATGGCGCACATGCCGGAAAAATCCGACAGCACCAGCGACAAAGCGCTGGTATGCCCGATGCCGGGCGTGCTCATCAGCGTGAATGTGGAAGAGGGGCAGGCCGTGAAGGCAGGCGAGGCGCTGGCAGTGGTCGAAGCGATGAAAATGGAAAACATTTTGCGGGCTGAGAAGGACGCTACGGTTTCCGCTGTCCTTGTTGCTCAAGGCGACAAACTGGCGGTCGACGACATTATTCTCGAGTTTGAATAAATAGCCCTTTATGCCCGCCTCATTCCCGTGCCGCGCTGAATGCGGTGTCGAAGGTTTTCATGAGCGCTTGATCTGCGTCTTCCATGGTTAGCGGCAGACCTAAATCGACAAGGCTGGTCACGCCCTGATCACGAATGCCGCACGGCACGATGCCATCAAAATGGGAAAGATCTGGCTCAACATTCAGAGCCAGCCCGTGAAAGCTGATCCAACGCCGCACGCGCAGGCCAATCGCGGCGATTTTATCTTCACGGTTTCGCCCAAGCTCTGGGCGCGGCACCCACACACCCACACGATCTTTATGGACGGTTGCCTGCACGTTGAATTCGCTCAGCGAATGCAAAACCCAATTTTCTACCTGGCTTACAAAACGCCGGATGTCGCGCCCACGCGTCCGCAGGTCCAACATCAGATAGACAACGCGTTGGCCGGGACCGTGATAGGTGAAGTCGCCGCCGCGTCCAGCCTCATAGACCGGAAACCGGTCGGGGGTCAGAAGATGCGCGCTATCAGCGCGCTTGCCTGCTGTGTAGATGGGCGGATGCTCTAAAAACCAGACACATTCGCGCGCACGATAGGCAATGATATTTGCCACGCGCGCTTCCATGAAAGACAGCGCTTCGGCATAATCAACCGGCTTGTCTGAGATAATAAACTCAGGTGTTTGCGTGCTCTCGTGCGGTGTCGCCATATCTTTTGTTTATCACCGGGATGGTTTGATAATAAAACATAAAAAATATGTATAAATAATTATTTACCGAAATATATTGATAAATAGGCGCAGATCATCCATATAGGAAGGAACGGAGATACACATGCTGCCAATTATTCTGGATACGGCTGAGCTAACGATCGCAATCGTCGGAAGTGGGCCGCAGGCGCGTCGGCGCCTGAAAATGGTCGATGCAGCGGGCGCGCGCTTTGTTCGGGTGTTTGCAGAAAATGTTGAAGCCGACATGCGCGATCTGGCGGGCGATCGGCTGGTTGAAAACTGGCCATCCGAGCAAGATCTGGCCGCGTGTCATATTGTCTATATGGCTAATATTGATGCCGCGTTGCAAGAAAGTCTGACGGCGTTGGCGCGAACAAACAAGACGCTCGTCAATGTCGAAGACGTGAAACCGCTATGCGATTTCCATGTACCGGCGATCGTGCGGCGTGGCGATTTATTGCTGACGGTATCGACCAATGGAAAATCGCCGGGGCTGGCGCGACGCCTTAAGGCTAATCTCGAAGCGCAATACTCCGAAGCCTGGGCCGAACGGCTGGATGTGCTTGCGCAATCGCGGGACCGTTGGCGCGACGAGGGTGCAGAGTTTGCCGAACTTATTGACCGAACAAATGCCTTGATCGACGAGCAGGAGTGGTTGTCATGACCGCGGCTATTATTCGGCCGCCGGCACCTGATGGTTTTTTGCCGGATTTGAATGCGACCTATCGTGATCTGACTGCGCAGAATATTTTGCGTGACGCGATAGAAAACCAATTTGGCGGACGCATTGGTATCGTGTCGTCATTTGGTGCTGAGAGCGTCATCTTGTTGCACATGATTGCTGAAATTGACCCGGCGACGCCGGTCATTTTTCTTAATACTGGTAAGCTATTTGGAGAGACCTTGCGCTATCGCGACAGGTTGCAGGGGCTTTTAGGCCTAACAGATGTGCGTGCGATCGGCCCTCATCCAGTAGATTTGAAAAGCCATGACCCCAAAGGCAATCTCTGGAGCCGTGATACGGATGGGTGTTGCCATATTCGAAAAGTTTTGCCGCAGGCACGGGCGATTGAGGGTTTTGATGCACTTATCACTGGACGCAAACGGTTTCAAACCGGCGCGCGCGAGCATATGGACATTATCGAACAAGATAGTGACGGCCGCTACAAGATTAACCCGTTGGCGAATTGGCAGCTAGATGATCTGAAAGACTATATCGAAACGCATAATCTGCCACGTCACCCGTTGGTCAAAGATGGTTATCTGTCTATTGGCTGTATGCCCTGTACATCGCGCGTCGAAGCCGGAGGTGATTATCGCTCAGGGCGTTGGGCCGGATCCGACAAAGACGAGTGCGGCATCCACATTGATGGTGACGGCATCTAGCATTTTCCCGGCTTTCAAGCTGCTTGTTTCGCTACTCGATATTTGCTATCCCATGGCTCCAGTGCGGTCGTGGCGGAATTGGTA
>DKNW01000099.1 GCA_002469805.1 Rhodobiaceae bacterium UBA7378 | reverse complement strand
TGAACGGTGCGCTGGAAACCAGCAATGTTAATCCGGTTGAAGAGTTGGTTGATACCCTCAAGCGGCAACGTGAATATGAGCTGAATGTTAAGCTTATTTCTATCGCCCGTGACCTTGATGAGGCTGGTGCTTCAATTATGCGTATGCCCAATTAAATTTCGGCGTGTTTGGCACGCCGATTGCTATTACAGACATAGAGTTCTTTTTAGGAGTTTTTCATGTCTGTTAACGCAATGCACGTTGCCAAAAGTGGCCTTAATGCGCAGCAAATTCGCATGCAGGTCATCGCCAACAATCTGTCAAATGTAAATACAGCTGGATTTAAGCGCGATCGCGCAAATTTCGAATCTCTGCTTTATCAGGTCCGTCGGCTTAGCGGTGACCAGACATCGGAAGATACAGAATTGTCGTCATCTTTCGCAGTCGGTACCGGTGTGCGCATCGTTAACACAGAAAAAATGCATGCACAGGGCAGCCTGATGACAACCGACAATGCGCTTGATATGGCGATTGAGGGTTCGGGTTTCTTTCAGGTTCTTATGCCGGATGGACGGATTGCTTACACGCGTAATGGCTCCTTCACGCGCAACAATGAGGGCATATTGACAACATCCAGTGGCTATGTCGTTCAGCCCGAGATTCAGATTCCCGAAGGCGCATCGAATATAAACGTATCCGGCAATGGACTAATTAGCGTAACGGTTGCTGGCAATGCCGAGGCTGAGGAAGTGGGACAGCTGACGCTGGCAGACTTCTCCAATCGCCGTGGCTTGCAGCCGATTGGGGAAAACTTCTTGACCGAAACCGAAGCTAGTGGTCCTGCAGTGATTTCCAACCCGCAAGAAGAGGGTGCCGGGAAAATTATTCAGGGCGCGCTTGAGGCGTCAAACGTAAATGTGGTGCAGGAGCTTGTCGAGATGATCGAGACGCAACGCGCCTATGAGGTTAGCTCAAAGGCGATTACGTCGGTCGACGAAATGCTGCGCTTTATTGCTAATAATCTTTAAGCCGGTATCCGGGAGGTTGCGCCATGTCTCAATCTTTGCGCTCTTTGGTGTTGTCTGCGTGCTTCGCTGCGTCACTATCGGCCTGCTCGACATATGTCGAAAACCGGACATCGGAAAACTTTGTTCCGCGCTATGATGAGATCATGCCGCCCAAGGTAGCGGCGCGGCCCGATGGTGCCATCTACAAAGCCAGTGCGAAAACCGGCCTATTCACAACCGATCAGCGTGCACGTTCCATTGGGGACATTATGACCGTTGTGTTTGCCGAAGGTTATACTGCCCAGAAGAATCAAAGTGCCTCGGCCAATAAATCAAATACACTCAATGTTACGGCCATGCCGTTTGACCAGACGCGGCTGGGCGCCAAGCTTGGTGCCGGCGCAACAGCGGCGTTTTCTGGTGATGGCGCGGCGTCGCAATCCAATTCATTCACCGGGCTTTTGTCGGTTACCGTCATTCGCGTTTTCGACAACGGAAATATGGAAGTTGCTGGCCAAAAACAGTTGACGCTGAACAATGGCAATGAGTATGTGCGCGCCCGCGGCATTGTGCGTCCCGAAGATATCTCGGCAGGCAATATGGTGTCGTCAACCAAACTGGCGGATGCGGAAATCACATATACTGGCGCGGGCGATGTTGCTGATACTGGCCATATGGGTTGGGCCGGTAAGCTCCTGATGTTTGCATTACCGTTTTAGGATTAAATTAATGATCTCGCTCGCAAAAATAATCGCAACGATCAGCCTTCTGCTGACACTTGCCGTGCTCGCAAGTGCGCCAGTGCGCGCTGACCGGCTGAAAGACCTGACCAGCGTAGCTGGCGTGCGCTCCAACCAGCTGGTTGGTTACGGTATTGTGGTTGGTTTGAGTGGCACGGGCGACGGCAATACCCAGCTTACTTTGCAGACCATTCAATCAATGGTGGCGCAATTCGGGCAATCTACAGATATTGCGGGAATTAAAGGGAAGAACGCCGCCGCCGTTATGGTGACAGCGGATCTGCCAGCTTTCATGAAACCCGGGCAGGCAATGGACGTTACTGTGTCGACACTGGGTGAGGCCAAATCTCTGCGCGGCGGTACACTGCTTATGACCCCCCTTTTGGGAGCTGATGGCCAGACCTATGCCATCGCGCAAGGCAGCCTGCTTGTTGGCGGGCTGGGCGTTGAAGGTGATGATGGTTCAAGCGTCATCGTGAACGTACCAACCGTGGGACGTATCCCGCGCGGTGCCAGCATTGAGCGCATGGTTGATACGTCATTTCTGAGTAATCCGTACTTGGTTTTGAACCTCAATCAGGGCGATTTCAGCACCGCTTATCGTGTATCTGAGGCGATTAATGGTTTTTTGGATGATACCACCGTGGCGACGCCGCTTGACTCGTCATCTATCCGTGTGCGTGCGCCAGCCGAGCCGTCGCAAAAAGTCGCTTTTATGAGTTTGATTGAAAATATTGAGGTTGATCCGGCGCGACCTTCGGCCAAGGTTGTTGTGAACTCGCGGACGGGCACGATTGTAATTGGCGGCGATGTCCGCGTAACGCCTGCCGCGGTGACGCATGGGTCATTGACGGTACGCATCGATGAAAACAAAAAAGTGACGCCGACGACGACCACGATTGTAAACGACAATCAGGCAGTTGTGGCACCGGGTGCGCCCGATGTTCAAAACGAAACTGATATCACAATCGACCAACCCGACGCACAAGCCTTTGTGTTTGACCCAGGTGTCGATCTGTCCAGCATTGTCGACACGATGAACGGGGTTGGGGCAAGCCCCGCTGATTTGGTGGCCATTCTTGAAGCCTTGCGTCAAGCCGGTGCACTGCG
>DKNW01000049.1:7321-7667 GCA_002469805.1 Rhodobiaceae bacterium UBA7378 | reverse complement strand
CGATTGGGAAAAAGACGGCATTATCTCGGATTTTTAGCCGCGATTTTGCCGGTTATCGATCAAATCTGCCACCACGCCCGGGTCGGCGAGGGTTGAAGTATCACCCAGATTTGAAAAATCATCTTCCGCGATCTTGCGCAGGATGCGTCGCATAATCTTGCCCGACCGCGTTTTGGGCAGGCCAGGGGCAAACTGAATAAGATCTGGTGTCGCGATTGGCCCGATTTCTTTGCGCACCCATTGTACAAGTTCGTGTTTCAGTGCGTCATCGCCGTCTAGTCCGGCGTTGAGCGTCACGTAACAATAAATGCCCTGTCCTTTAATGTCATGCGGATAGCCGACAACG
>DKNW01000049.1:0-7011 GCA_002469805.1 Rhodobiaceae bacterium UBA7378 | reverse complement strand
ATGTCATGCGGATAGCCGACAACGGCGGCTTCGGCAACTTGGGGGTGCGCGACGAGCGCGCTTTCAACTTCGGCTGTCCCAAGTCGGTGGCCAGAAATATTGAGCACATCATCAACACGACCTGTAATCCAGTAATACCCGTCTTCATCGCGGCGGCAGCCATCGCCGGTGAAATATTTACCCGGATATTGCACAAAATATGTGTCGATGAAGCGCTGATGGTCGCCATAAACCGTGCGCATCTGCCCAGGCCAGCTATCTGCAATGCATAAATTGCCAGACGTCGCACCTTCCAGCAACGCGCCTTCGGCATCAACAAGTTCGGGTCGGATGCCAAAAAAGGGCCGCGATGCTGATCCTGGCTTCAAGGGCGTCGCCCCAGGTAACGGCGTGATGAGCGCCGCACCGGTTTCGGTTTGCCACCATGTGTCAACAATCGGGCATCGTCCATCCCCCACTTCGCGGTGATACCACAACCAAGCCTCGGGATTGATCGGCTCACCGACCGAACCCAGCAACCGAATTGACGCGCGGCTGGTCGCTTTAACCGGCGCGTCGCCTTCGCGCATTAGGGCGCGTAAGGCTGTTGGCGCGGTGTAGAATATATTGACCTGATGTTTGTCGCACACCTGCCAGAAGCGTGAATTATCTGGATAATTTGGCACACCCTCAAACATGACCGTAGTGGCGCCATTGGCCAACGGCCCGTAGACGATATAGGTGTGGCCGGTGACCCAGCCGACATCGGCTGTGCACCAGTAAACTTCGCCGCGTTTATAATCGAACACATATTCATGCGTCATCGCGGCGTAGACCATATAACCGCCGGTCGTGTGCAAAACGCCCTTGGGTTTGCCGGTCGAGCCGGAAGTGTAAAGAATGAAAAGCGGGTCTTCGGCCTGCATTTCTTCTGGGGGGCAATCGCTGTCGACGCCTGCTTTGGCTTCGTGGTACCAGACGTCGCGCCCCGCCACCATATTTACGTCGGCCCGCGTGCGGGCAACGACAACAACGCTTGTCACACCCGGACATTGTTCTAGAGCGGCGTCTGTGTTGGCTTTCAGCGGAATTTTGCGGCCGCCACGTATGCCCTCATCTGATGTGATGACGCAAACACTGTCACAATCTAGAATCCGCCCGGCGAGGGCTTCAGGTGAAAAGCCGCCAAACACAACCGAATGAATGGCACCAATGCGCGCGCATGCGAGCATCGCGTAAGCGGCTTCCGGGATCATCGGCATATATATTGTTACGCGGTCGCCCTTGCCGACACCTTGGGCTTTGAGCACATTGGCGAAGCGGCACACTTCTTCATAGAGCTGGCGATAGGTGATCTTGGCATCCTGGTCTGGTTCGTCGCCTTCCCAGATGATCGCGACATCATCGCTATGTGCATCCAGATGCCTGTCAACGCAATTTACGCAGGCATTGAGCGTGCCGTCTTCGTACCATTTAATCGACACGTCTTCTTTACTGTAATGCGTGTTCTTGACTTTGGTATACGGCTGCATCCAGTCAATGCGTTTGCCATGCGTGCCCCAGAAACTGTCCGGGTCGCGGAGGCTGTCTGCATACATTTCGTGATATTTGGCCTCGTCGACAAGCGTTTCCGCTTTAACGGCCTCGGGTACTTCAAATACCAGATCGTCAGACATAATTGCCCCCTTGTTTTAGCATCTTGACTCGCATCATCTTTCGCGTCATCCGGCCCGTAATTTATCAGGCTAGATTTTGAAGTAAATATTGTTGTGCATATTGTCGTACTTATTGTCGTACATGGAAAATAATGCCATGCACGCGAAAAAACTACCTTGCCAATAGTCCCTCATCAAACAGCCGCGCGCGATCCGCATGGAAGCGTTTGCCGGCAACATACATGAGCGGTATGGCCAGCATTGACAGCATGGTGAACACCAACAGCGTGACCGTATAAGGCTCAGGATGCCCTTGCGCTGTCATATAGTCGGCCAAAATGCCGCCGCCAGTAATGCCGATACCTAGACCGATCAGGTTCAGGCTCAATATATAAAAGGCAACGACGGTGGCACGAATATTCGGTGGTACCAGCTCCTGCACCGTTGAGAATGTCGGGCCGTAAAACAGGCCAAGCTGCACAAAGCCAAGGAAAATGCCGAGATCAAACAAAATGTGTTCGGCGGGCACGAGCCGGTAGGCAATCGCGAAGGGCGACAGCAAAAGCGATGTCCAGAACAAGAACATTGGGCGGCCGGTTTTAAATTTCTGTTGCCACTTATCGCCCAGCCAGCCCCCGAGTAAATTGCCGAGTATGCCACCCGCGGCGGCAAGCCAGCCTGAATGACGAGCAATCTCGGCGCGTTCGAAGCCGCGCTCATTGACGAACCACAACTGGTCGAAAGCAGCGGCACCTAAAATAAAGTGAAACGCCACACCGCCGCCAATAGTGCAGATCAAGGCGGGCGACCGTGTCAGCGAGGCGCGCAGGATTTTGATAATTTCTTTGAATTTCATTTTTTCCGGCGCGGCATCGCCAAGCCCCTTGCGTGGTGTTTCACCCAGAAACAGAAGCCCAACCGCAAAAATCAATCCGAGGCCACCCAGCAGATAAAAACAGGCCCGCCAGCCAATAGCCGGGCCTAGATAGCCTGCGATTAGCAGGCTGGCTGCCACGCCGATCGGCACGCCCATATAATAAAAGCCCGCAGCGAAACCAAGCTGGCGTGAGGGGAAACGGTCGGCGAGCATCGACATGGCAGTCGGCGTGGCAACACTTTCGCCAATGCCGATTAACATGCGCGGGATCAACATGGTCACAAACCCTTTTGCCAAGCCCGAAGCAGCAGTTAGGCCGCTCCACAGCGCAAGGCCGAATGCCAGAAGGCGTGGGCGGTGAAGCCGGTCGGCCAGCGTGCCCATAAATAAGCCCATGACCGAATAAAATACGATGAAGGCGAACCCCGTCAGGAGCCCGAACTGTGTGTTGGATAATCCGAGGTCTGGCACAATAAAATTGGCGAAACTGGCAAGCAACTGCCGGTCGACAAAGTTCATGACATTAATAATGGTGAGAAAGCATAAAACTGCATAGTCGCGGCTATGTGCTTCGCGCTCGGCCGGCACGCCCGACAAATCTGATTGTGACATTAAACACCCCCCCTGTGCGTTTTAACTATGCGCGAGGAGGCCGATCAGCACAATATTTTTATCCGCATGAGCTGCTGCATTCTGCGGGGGGCTCCCCGCTTTAAGGCTTGCGTCTAGAGGGGCGGCATCTGAGGGATCGGCGGGTTGCGGCACGAGTGCCAGTTCGAGCCGGATGAGGTTGTCGCCCGAACACGGACCGGCGAAGCAGGCCCCCGTTGCGTCGAACTGGGCACCATGAGCCGAACAGATGAGCGCGTTACCCATCGCGTTCAAAAATCGATCGGGGAAGGTTTCCAGCGGTAGGCCCAGATGTGGGCAGCTATTCACAAAGCCGTAGAAATGGCCTTGTGTGTGCCAGATAAACATATCAAGGCGCTTGTCTTTATCGGTCGCGATGTTGGGAACGCTATCAGAGGCAGTGAGCACAAAGCCCCGCGTTTCATCGTGTTCTATCGCGCTGGCAGGGCAAATAACCGTCCCACGCGGAGGCAGCCAAATGTCGGCGCCGCGCATACGTCAGGCCGGTTTATCGCGGTTCGGGTCCAGCCCAGCCATTTTGCAGACCAGTTTCCACTGCGCCGGCGTCACCGGTTGCACCGACAAGCGCGAGTTTGTCACCAGGGCCATATCTGCCAGTTTGGGCTCCTCTTTGACCTCAGCTAAGGTGACGTGGTGTGGCGCCGTTTCCAGTGCCATAATATCGACCATGCCGAAGCGGCCTTTAGGGTCAGTGTGGTCTGGGTAATGTTCGCGGATCACCTGCACCGTTCCCATGATGCGTTTTTCGTTTACCGAATGATAGAAAAACCCGCGATCACCGATCGCCATTGTTTTCATGTTCTTATTGGCCAGGAAATTGCGCACGCCGTCCCAGTGTTCGCCCATGGTGCCCCGCGCGCACTGGTCGTTCCACGACCACGTGTTTGGTTCAGATTTAAAAAGCCAGAACTGGACCCGAGGCTGCGCCATAACTTGTTGTTCCCTGTCTGCCTGGTTAATTGATGCATTGTCCCGTAAACGCACTCAGCTTGCTACCGCGCTGTTTGTGCATCGGTTAGCCCGCCCAGCAAATGCTTCCAAGGGTGGATTTCCACCCGGTCGAACAATCCGGCCTTGGCATAGGGGTCACCATGGGCCCAGCTTTCAGCCTCGGCGCGGCTATCGACATTGAGCACAATTAAAGAGCCGATCATGGTCTTGCCGTCTTCGCCCAGAAACGGCCCCCCCATCGCAACTTTGCCGCTCTCTTGAACATACGCAATATGGTCGGGACGGGTGGCAAGCCGCAAATCTTCAGACTCGGGGCGATCCATACAGATAAGACAAAACATATTCTGAACTCCAACAATTACGCCACTAAACTAGCAGAGCAGGCCGGTGCGCTCAATCAGGCAATATGGTCACATTCAGCCGCTGATTATGGGCCATTTCTCGTTGCTATTCGCGTGCCAGCGGGCGCGACATCAGCCTTTCAATGGCCGTGTCGACGCTGCACGTCTCCGCTAGAACATCGTTTACGGCGGTGCAAATCGGCATTTCTACATCATGGCGCGCTGCCAGTGCACACACGGCTTGCGCACTCGAGGCCCCTTCGCTGACGGACACGCGCTGGCCTAGAATATCAGCCGCCTTGCTACCTTCACCAAGCGCGACGCCCAATGAAAAATTGCGTGATGTTGTGCTGGCGCATGTCAGCACGAGATCGCCAAGCCCCGAAAGTCCGGAGAGGGTTTCGGCGCGCGCGCCGAGAGCCATGCCAAGGCGTTGCATTTCGGCAAACCCGCGCGATGTCAGCGCGGCGCGCGCGCTTTCGCCCAGCTTTTTTCCCCGCACGATGCCACAGGCAATGGCCAGCACATTTTTAACTGCTCCGCCAATTTCAGCCCCCAAAACATCGTCCGACAAATAAGGGCGAAAGCCCGGGCGTTCCAATGCCGCGCATAAGCCTGCGCCCTGGACCGCATCCGCGCAAGCCAGCGTGACAGCGGTTGGCAACCCGGCAGCGACATCTGCCGCGAAGCTGGGCCCCGACAGCACAGCCAATCGATCTTCCGGCAGAAATTCGGCCGCGACTTGCGACATGAATTTTAAAGACCCGCGTTCGACCCCCTTAGCACATAGAACCAACGATGCATGGGTGGGCAAAATTGTGGCCAGCGTCTCGATCGTGTGGCGGGCAAATTGCGCTGGAGTGACCATTAGAACGCTATCGCACGCCGCCAGCGCGTGCATGTCATCGCTTGCCTGTAGGTTTTCGGGCAGCGGCTGATCGGGGAGAAAGTCGATATTTTCCCGATGCTGGTTAATATTCTCGACCGTGCGCGGCTCATGCACATAGATCGGAACAGTGATCGGAACAGCTTCGGGTGTTTTGCGGGCGAGAACGCAGGCTAATGCAGTGCCCCACGCGCCGCCACCGGCAACGCCAATTTTCATGGTCATGTTCTGCACCCCTTTTTTGGGAAACCACAGGCTTGTCCATTCTTTGCTAGCCTAGCCCGTCTGCCGGTGCAAGCGCCAGTTGGTGCGGCCTTACTTAAACCGGATAGGTCAGATAGGCGGTGATGCTGGTGCGCTGACTTATCAACGGGCTTGTGAATATTTTATTGATTATTCATAATTTCATAATATACTGGAGGGATGAGTGAGCCTGAAAAAGTCCGCGAAAAGATCATTGACGCTGCCGTCGAGCGCTTTTTGCATTATGGATATGCGAAGACCACCATTGCCGAGCTGGCCGCTGATTGCGACATGTCTCCGGGCAATATTTACCGTTTTTTTAAAGGCAAAATCGACATTGCCGCTGAAATTGCCCGGCGTGAGGCGCTGACAACTGTTGAGCGTATGGAAGCGGTTTTGGAATGTCCTTTTCGCAATTCGCGCCAGCGTTTGGAAGAAGTTGTTTTCGCAGATATGCGCCACACGTTTCATATGCTCGAAAATCAACCACGCGTGCTAGAGCTAGCGCAAGTCGTCGTGCAGGAGCGTCCGCAATTTCAAATTGAGAGTTTGCGCCGTGAACGTCGCATATTTCAGCGTATTTTGCGCGATGGTGCTCAAACCGGCGAGTTCGAACTCGATAATATTACCCATGCCACAATCGCTGTGCATTCGGCGACCCTCAAATATCGATACACGCAATTATTTACCAACCAGACGCTCGAAGAGCTTGAGCGAGAATTGTGCTACGTATTGACCCTGCTGGTGCGTGGGCTCACCAATAAAACCAATCAGGAAACGCTTCCCCCCACATCAGTGCCGGTAGAAGCCGCGTTCGATCAGGCGGTCTAGGGCGGTCAAAGCGCCCGTTCGCCTTTAAATTCTTAAATTGACGGATTTTTAAGCCGATCCCCGTTAAAAGGGGTGTCAGGGCGTGCAGCTCTGCTTTCGAGTCACGGGTTTTGGCACGAAAATTGAATAAAGTTTGTTGTATTTAGGCAAAAAAGGGTTTGTCACGAAAGCTTAACAAAAAATATTGAATAAATTTTAAAATATTCATTGTTTTTTATTTGCAAGTGCCCTATATTGATTTTTGTAAGGGTGATGATGTCCTTACACACAGACATGAGAGATTTAGTTATGAGCAAGCTTTTTAAACAGATTGGTCGCACCTTAGATGGCCCGACCTTCATCTCCGGTCTTCTTGCTCTTTATGGGCTGGTGCTTGTAACCCAGATGGTTACAGGCGTCACCATAATCTAACGATCTAGCGGGCTCCTCCCAAGGCGTTAGACAGCAGAAGACAGAGTTAGGTGCGTTCCCTCCCTTCGCACCTTCATGGCCACCCTCCTGGCCAAATTTGGCACCGATGGACCCTCCCCCATCGGTGCTTTTTTTGTGCGGAACTCTTGGCGCGGTTTTACGCATAATTTTCAGGTGAAATTTTCA
>DKNW01000011.1 GCA_002469805.1 Rhodobiaceae bacterium UBA7378 | reverse complement strand
CGAGTCCGGCCCGGGGAGCCAGTTATTTCTTACCCCAAAAATTTTGCAATTCGATACAGTCAAGCATCCAAAATCTGTCGCGGCGCGTATACAAAACCACAAAAAGGAGTTACCACGTGCCACAGCCCGCTATTGTATGGTTCCGCCAAGACCTGAGACTAAATGATAATCCGGCATTGGCGGCGGCCATCAAAAGCGGCGCACCCATTATTCCAGTTTTTATCGACGACACAGCCCATGGCAGACCAGCAGGCCGTGTGTCGCTTTGGTGGCGGAATAAATCGCTTTCAGCTCTTTGTGCCGACTTAAAATCGCGCGGTCTCGACTTGATATATCGCCATGGCGACGCGCGCGATTGTATTCGTGAACTGGTCACTGAGACCGACGCTTCAGCCGTTTTTTGGAACCGGCAATACGAAAAAGACACGATTGCGCGTGACACTGAAATCAAGGCTTGGCTCAAAGAAACTAACCGGCTTGGCGAAGGTCATGTCGGGAACCTGTTTTTCGAACCTTGGGCGATAACTAATAAAAAGAGCGGCAGTCACTTCAAAGTATTTTCACCCTTCTGGAAGGCCTGCCTAGAGGCTGGCTTGCCCCGCGATCGATGGTCACCGCCCCCGCGAATCATTGGGCCGGAAAAATGGCCTGAACGTTCTTCTTTGCCCGATGCGGGGCCTACGCCGTCGCCCGAAATGGATACGCTTTGGCACCCCGGCGAAGCGGGTGCGCTGAAAATGCTAGATAATTTTCTCGAAAACAGCCTGATCGGGTATGCCGATAATCGTGACATTCCTGGTGGCGTAACGACATCGCGTCTATCGCCACATCTGCGCTGGGGTGAAATAAGCCCGCAGCGCATTTACGCCGCGTTGGGCGATGACCGCCACGAAACGCGCGATGGACGTAAGTTTTTGGCAGAAGTTGGCTGGCGCGAATTTTCCTATTACCTCCTCTATCACTATCCCGATATGCAAGACACCTGTCTGCAAAGTAAGTTTGACGCTTTCCCGTGGCGCGATGCGCCGGATGATCTGGAAGCATGGAAACGTGGTGAAACCGGATATCCAATTGTCGATGCTGGCATGCGGGAACTGGCATGCACCGGCTATATGCATAACCGCACACGCATGATTGCGGCCTCGTTCTTGACCAAACACCTGCTCATCGACTGGCGCGCTGGCGAAAACTGGTTCTGGGAGTGTCTAGCTGATGCCGACCCCGCAAATAATGTGGCTGGCTGGCAGTGGACAGCTGGATGCGGCGCAGACGCTGCGCCGTATTTCCGTATTTTCAACCCAATTATTCAGGGTCAAAAGTTTGATGCGGACGGCGTTTACACAAAAACCTATGCCCCCGAACTACATCAGCTTTCCGGTAAATTGCTATTTGCCCCGTGGGAAGCGACGCCCGAAACGCTGGCTGATGCTGGCATTGAGTTAAACGTCACCTACCCTGCACCCATCGTTAAACACGAATTGGCACGCGAACGTGCGCTTGAAGCATTTCATGGCCTATAAACTCAAAATCACTGGAAAAACTATGAAAATTGCGGTCATTGGAAGTGGCATTTCAGGAAATGTTGCTGCGTATCATCTGTCGCGCCAACACGATGTCACCCTGTTCGAGAAGCGAGATCGGTTGGGTGGGCACAGCGCCACAGTTGATATCACTTATAATGACCCCGACGATCGCATGAGCGTCGATACAGGCTTTATCGTATATAACGAACTAAATTACCCGGGGCTGACGCAGCTTTTTGCCGAGCTTGGTGTTGAGACGGAACCCAGCAATATGAGTTTCGGTTTTTCAGCTAATAAAGGCGCGCTGGAATGGTCGGGACAATCACTATCAACGGTGTTTGCCCAAAAGCGCAACCTACTCAATCCTTTATTCTGGCTGATGCTACGCGATATTTTCCGCTTCAATAAGGCCGCCGCGCGCGACCATGAATCTGGCATATCGGGCGATGAAACTCTTGGCGAATGGCTCGACCGTTACAGCTTTTCAACGCAATTCCGGAACCGCTACCTATTGCCTATGGGGGCCGCAATTTGGTCAACACCAGCATCCGAAATTCAGGCATTTCCGGCCCGCAGTTTCCTGCATTTTTTCTACAATCACCGCCTGATTAATCAAGACCGGCCACAATGGCGCACTGTACGCGGCGGAAGTCGCGAATATGTCCGTAAATTGGCCGAAGCCAGTGATATCAAAACAGTTCTAGATGCGCCAGTTACCGGCGTTGAACGCCGCGATAATCAAGTCTGGGTAACGAGCAAGGGCGAGACAGAGCAGTTTGACGAGGTAATTTTCGCCACCCATTCCGATCAAGCACTGGCCGCTCTCACCGATGCGAGCCCAGAAGAGCGCGAGATACTCGCCGCTGTACGCTATCTGCCTAATCAAGTGTATTTGCACCGGGACAAAAACCTGATGCCCAAACGCGAAAACGTCTGGTCGTCATGGAATTATCTCACCGATGGACAAGTTGCAGGCAGTGGCTTCATGACCGTAAGCTACTGGATGAATTTGCTGCAAAACCTTGATCACGCCAAGCCGGTTTTCGTCACGCTGAACCCGCCTGCACCGCCTGCACCAGACACAATTTTCGGGCATTATGTCTATGACCATCCACAATTTGACAAAGCGGCGTTGAGAGCCCAGGAGGCTCTGCCGAGCATTCAGGGTGTTAATGGCGTTTGGTTTTGTGGCGCGTGGACCGGATATGGCTTTCACGAAGACGGGCTGCAATCGGCCTTGCGAGTTTGCCAAGCACTTGAAGCCACCTCAGGCCCTGTGCAAGAAGCGGCGGAATGAGCAACGTACCCACCTCGGCAATTTATGCGGGCTATGTCCGCCACGCCCGATATCGCCCGGCGCGTCACCGATTCACCTATCGGGTGTTTTCCTTATTTCTGGATGTCGACGACCTAGACGCAAACCGCAACATGCCAGCTCTGTTATCCATCAATCGTTTTAATCTTTTCAGCGTATTTCTAAAGGATCACGGGCCTAAGGATGCGACCAAACTGCGTCCTTTTATCGACAAACTTCTGCGTGATCGCGATATGCCGCCACCGGAAAACATTTTTATCCTTTGTTATCCCCGCATATTGGGATACGTGTTTAATCCGCTCACCGTTTATTACTGCATGCGCAACGGCGCGGTTTCAGCGCTTGTATATGAGGTTCGCAATACTTTTGGCGACGACCATGTTTATGTGGTACCCGTGTCTGACACTCGTTCGGAAGCACCTGCAGAAACATCCGTTTCACACAGCCGTGAAAAGGCCATGCACGTGTCGCCATTCATTGATATGAATGCCACCTACCACTTTTCGGCCCCCTTGCCAGACGATGCTTTACGGCTTGTAATCCGCGAGACGCAAGACGGCGCGCCCCTTCTTATTGCCAGCTTCGCCGGTCGCCGACGCGCCCTCACCACAAGACAATTATTGCGGGCATTTTTGCAATATCCGCTCATGACGGTCAAAATTGTGGCAGCTATCCATTTTGAGGCTGGCAGATTGTTCTTAAAAAATGTACCGTTTGTATCACGACCCACCCCGCCGGAAGACCGCGTCAGTTTTTAAGAATATTGTGTTTACATGAAATCAACCTTACCTCAGGAAACTCGACATCTTTCGGTCGGCCCAAGGTTTGTGTTCTGGGCACTGCAACACATTCGCTATGGGCGGCTCACCATTGTTATGCCCAATGGCAGCACGCACGTGTTTGGTACAAATGAAGACACGCCCGACACGGCACTGATAAATGTGCACGACACGGTAGTCTTCCGCCGCTTGATTCGCTCCGGCAACACTGGTTTGGCTGAGGCCTATATGGATGGCCAATGGTCGACACCAGATCTTGGCGTCCTCCTCAAGGTGCTCAACCAAAACATGATATTATATCGACAACACCTTGAAAAACTTGCGTTTATGAAGTACTTCGGGCGACTTATTCACAAATTACGACCTAATAGTCGCCGTGGTGCCCAACGCAACATTCACGCGCATTACGATCTTGGCAACGAATTTTACCGTCTGTGGCTTGACCCGTCCATGACCTACTCTTCGGCCCTTTTTGATGGCCGTGGACGCAACCTCGAAGACGCACAGGAAAACAAATATAAGGCCCTTGCAACACAAATCGGGCTTGGTCCCGAGCATCATGTTCTAGAGATCGGCTGTGGCTGGGGTGGTTTTGCCGAATACGCGGCGCGTCACATTGGGTGCAAGGTAACCGGCATTACTATCTCGCACGAACAACTCGCTTTTGGCCAGCAACGCATTCACGCAGCTGGCCTTGCGCATAAAGTTGATCTCAAATACTGCGATTATCGAGACGTCGCCCAACAATATGACCGCGTGGTATCAATCGAGATGTTCGAAGCCGTTGGCGAAAAATACTGGCCGGTATTTTTCGATAAGCTACAATCCAGCCTTAAACCGGGCGGACAGGCCGGACTCCAAATCATCACCATTGAAGATGACCGCTTCGACAGCTACCGGAAAAACACCGACTTCATCCAACAATATATTTTTCCAGGCGGCATGCTGCCCAGCCCCAGTAAAATCAAGGAAGCCGTCAAAGCGGCCAATCTACAATTTTGCGGACAGCATAACTTTGCATCGGACTATGCTGAGACACTGGCTCGATGGCGCAAACAATTTCTAGACGTATGGCCCGACATTCAGGCCATCGGTTTCGATACGCGGTTTAGAAATATGTGGGAATATTACCTCGCCTATTGCGAGGCAGGGTTTTCAACTGGAAGTATTGATGTATCGCATTTTACTCTCAACCGCCCGGCTTAAAATCGGGTTATTTCGATTTCGTCGTCATACCAACAAGGCGCGTATAAGACCCGCGCGGTAGAAGGTTAATTAACCGGAGCAAAAAGCTAAATCGTTTTGGAAAGGCTATATGCGCCTTACCCTTTTCCAGACCGTTCGCAATGCGCCGCGCGGCATCATCAGCTTCAATAATAAACGGCATCGGAAATTCATTAACATCCGTTGCCGGCGTTTTAACAAAACCCGGCGCAATCATAGAAACCTTAATACCATAGGCCGCAACATCCATTGCCAACGACTCTCCCAGATTAAAAAGAGCGGCTTTTGTCGCGCCATAGGCCGCAGAGGTCGGCAACCCGCCATAGCCCGCAACCGAGGAAACAATTGCAATGCGCCCCGCTCGTCGCGCGCTCATCGCTGGCACAAGTGGCGCCAGACAATTAACCGTGCCACCGATATTAACCTCGAACGATCGGTCGAAAATACTTGCATCAAACGCTGGAAAACTTGTCGGCAGATATATACCAGCATTGAGCACCGCTAGGTTTATTGGGCCTAAATCGCGTTCAATCTCGCCGACCAGCGCAACCATACCAGCGCGGTCGGTTACATCGCCCGGAAACGCATGAATATTGGGGACATCTGCAGCTAGATCAGCCAAGGCGTCCGCACTACGGGCGGTTGCTGCAATGATGTAGCCACGCGCTGCCATTTCCACTGCCAGCGCCGCGCCGATGCCAGAACTTGCGCCAGTGATCCAAACGCATGAGGACATTTCATTGGTTTCCATTACTGGTCCAGTTCCACCCGCCGCCATTTGGACCTGGGCGGCAGTTGAGACGGCGCAACCGGGCGATACGACAAAACACTGCCGCGTTCAAACTCTGTCCGCACCCAGCGACCATTTTCTGTATACCAAATGTCTATCTTAAAATCGCCCGTCAGCCGGAAACGGTGCGCCTCAACCGTGCCGGAAATATCTGGGACATTCTCTGTTCCCAGATACGCCACCTCCACGTTTAGCAGGCGTCCATCCTGAGAGCTGATCAATCTTGTGCTGCGCACGAAATTCGGATCAAAATAGCTGGTCGACATAATTGGCAATATCAGCGCATCGTCTAATTCCGTTGCCGCGCCCTCGTATCTATCACCTTCCAGCGCTAGCGATACAAAGACCGGCTTGCCATTATTATCGGTCTTTGAGGTCAAAGATTGCAAAACACCGTCTTTCCATACTTCCCGATTTTCATGGGTGTAGCTGAACACGGGTATAAATCCGAATGAAATGTCTAGTTCAATATGGATATCAACCTGCACCTCGTTATTAGCACGCGCGAACTGCATATGATGAAACCCGATAGGCTTGTTATCGCGGTAAACTTCATACGCCAGCACACCACTATCAGGAATGCCACTTTGCCAATCTGAAGAGATGGGTGCGTACGACACGGCTTCACTTGCAAGCACACGCGCTGGCGCGGCAGCAATAAACAATGCAGCAAAAAGCAGAATGAAAGAAAAAGCCGATTTAAATAAGGAGAGCTTAGGCAAAAAAGTCGCGGGCGACACGGCCAAAATTGTCAGTGAAACGCAACGCCCCATCATTTACAGCAAGGCAAATGCAATCTTCACCAGCTTCTGCACGCGGTCGGTGCTGGATATGTTGATCTGCAAGTGCCAGTTGTCCGCGCTCGTAAAGGCGGTTGCCGTCGCGGAAAGCACCCCGCAAGACCAAAGTTGCTTCAATGCCTTTGTGAGTGTGGCGCGGCGCGGATTTACCAGGTTTGATTTTGAGTAATTTGACCTGCTCACCATCATCACCAATGCGCAGCGACATTTGCTTCACGCCGGGATAAGCAAAACGCCAGCGCGCGTCTTCAATCGGGCCGTCAAGCACGGCACGCAATGGCGTTGGCAGGTCATTATTGCCGGAGATATTGCACGGCTGCGTTTCGCATGCTTCGCTATCATCAAGACGCATCAACATCGCATCAAGCGCGTTGTTCGACATGTCGACAGCGTCAACATCGTCAAGCATTACGCCGTTCAATGTCTCGAAGGTTTCCACCTGACGACGAGCAGATGGTGACAATGTAAGGAAACTTGCCATTAAAACGGACATGCCATGGCCCAGATGACCAGAGGCATATTCTGCCAATAATGACTCCATGCTAGGACTTAGGGGCACATGAGCGTTCATCAAAATATCTTCTAACCGCGCTAAACATCAACAATTGTTTGTTATGATATAGCCTGTATATTGAATTTAACAAATATTTTTTCGGCAAAAATTCGGGACGTAAAACAAATGCACTTCCATAATGGCATGATCGACGCCATCGGCAATACCCCATTGATTAAACTCAAGAAAGCCTCGGATAAAACAGGCTGCAATATTCTTGGAAAAGCCGAGTTCATGAACCCCGGCCAGTCGGTCAAAGACAGAGCCGCTTTATATATAATCCGAGATGCAGAATCGCGCGGTAAATTACGCCCTGGCGGCACCATTGTAGAAGGCACAGCGGGTAATACAGGCATCGGTATCGCGCTTGTCGCTAATGCGTTGGGCTATAAATCGGTGATCGTTATTCCCGAAACCCAAAGCCAGGAAAAAAAGGACATGCTGCGTTTAGCGGGTGCCGAGCTTATCGAAGTGCCCGCAGTGCCGTACAAGGATGAAAACAATTACATCAAATATTCTGGTCGCCTCGCGCAAGAGTTGGCTGAAACGTCAGAGAACGGCGCTGTCTGGGCCAATCAATTTGACAATATTGCGAACCGACAGGCCCACATCGAAACCACAGGGCCAGAGATTTGGGCACAAACAGCTGGCAAAGTGAATGGCTTTACTTGCGCTATCGGCACCGGTGGCACGCTGGCGGGCACCGCGATATATCTGAAACAGCAAAACCCCGATATACGCATCGCCGCCGCAGATCCTATGGGCGCGTCCATGTATCATTGGTTCAAACATGGCGAACTGCGCGCCGAAGGCACGTCCATTACCGAAGGTATCGGGCAAGGCCGCATAACAGCGAACATCGAAGGCGCACCGATCGACGATGCTTACCAGATATCGGATGCCGAAGCCTTGCCAATTGTTTTCGACCTGTTGTTGGAAGAAGGCTTGTGTTTAGGCGGATCCAGCGGCATCAACATCGCTGGGGCTATGCATATGGCCCGCGAACTCGGCCCCGGCCATACCATTGTAACTATTTTGTGTGACTTCGGCACACGCTATCAAAGCAAGCTGTTTAATCCTGAGTTCTTGCAGGAAAAAGGGCTGCCGGTGCCGTCTTGGCTGTGAACAATGACCAAATACAAGACCACTGTTACCCATTTGGAGATGATGCCGCCCTTTCCGCGGGCCGCGCATAATTTTCTCTGGCCCGAAGGGGTTGCCTTCACGCGTGAAACGAACCTGTCAATTGCGGCTTACCGTTCGCTCTATGACAGTGTAGGTCGTGATTGGCATTGGGTGAACCGTCGCCTGCTCACCGACCGGCAATTATCGGCAATCATTCATCATCCCTCGACAGAGATTTTCACGCTGAAGAAGCTGGGGAAACCAATCGGCTTTGTTGAACTAAACTTCAAACTTTTTCCGCAAATCGAAATTGTCTTTGTCGGCCTGATAGGTGACGCCATTGGTCAAGGGCTGGGGACATCCATGCTTGAGCAAGTCATGGGTTATATTTACGCGCGCGAACCCAGTCGCATCATCATACAAACATGCACGCTGGATCATCCCTCGGCATTGCCGCTTTATCAACGCCAAGGGTTTAAACCCGTTGGCCGCAAGCAGGTGACAATTATCGACGACGAACGCTGAAGCTCTTGATTTCTTGAGTGCTATAGCACTTGGCTCAAAAATAGCTTGGTGCGTTCATTGCGCGGATTGGAGAAAAACGCCTCCGGCACGTTTTCTTCGACGATCTCGCCTTCATCCATAAAGATAACGCGGTCAGCCACCTGCCGAGCGAAACCCATTTCGTGAGTTACGCAAATCATCGTCATGCCCTCATTAGCCAGTTCGACCATCACATCCAGCACTTCTTTGATCATCTCAGGATCAAGCGCGGAGGTTGGCTCATCAAACAGCATGATGCGCGGGTTCATGCATAAAGCCCGCGCGATGGCCACTCGCTGTTGCTGTCCGCCTGAAAGCTGCCCAGGATATTTGTTTGCCTGCTGCGGAATACGAACCCGCGTTAAATATTTATGCGCCAGCGCCTCAGCTTCTTCGCGCGGCATTCGGCGTACCCACATCGGTGCCAGTGCGCAATTTTCAAGAACTGTCATATGCGGAAACAGATTGAACTGCTGAAACACCATGCCGACTTCGCTGCGGATTTCTTCGAGGTTCTTCAACGACCCATCCAGATGCATGCCATTGATCATAATCTCGCCTTCCTGATGCAATTCCAGCCGGTTCATGCAACGGATAAGCGTAGATTTTCCAGACCCTGACGGTCCGCAAATGACGATTTTTTCACCGCTGCTGACATCAAGATTAATGTCGCGTAAAACATGAAAATTGCCGAACCATTTGTTCAAATTCTGAATGCGAATAATTTTCTCGCTCATCGCCTGCTTGCCCACTACTTTTTCAGTAAGTGCCTTCTCAGTAAGTCCCTATTGCCTGTCTGTCGACAGCCTGTTTTCCATAAAAATCGAATATCGGGACATAGCAAAGCAGAATACCCAAAACACGGCCCCCGCAAATACATAGCCCGTAATATGTGTTTCGGGCGTGGCCCAACTCGCATCGGTAAAGTGAAACTGCACAATGCCCAGCAAATCAAACAGTCCTACAATTAGAACCAAGGTGGTGTCTTTGAATAGGCCGATAAACGTGTTGACAATGCCAGGAATAACCAGCTTCAGGGCCTGCGGCAGAATAATCAACCGCGTTGTCTTCCAATATCCAAGCCCGAGCGCCGCCGCCGCTTCGTATTGGCCTTTCGGGATGGCTTGCAAGCCACCGCGCACCACCTCGGCCATATAAGCAGATGAAAACAGGGCGACACCGATGAGACACCGCATCAATTTATCGAAATTAACACCGTCGGGGAGAAATAGCGGCAACATCACACTCGCCATGAAAAGTACAGTGATAAGCGGCACGCCACGGAAAATTTCGATAAACCCAAGGCAGAAATAACGGATGATCGGCAGTTTGGAACGCCGTCCCAGCGCCAGCAAAATACCCAATGGCAACGACGCCGCAATGCCGGTAACCGCGACCACAAGTGTCACCAGTAACCCGCCCCAATCAGTTGTCTCGACCGGTACCAGACCGAACATGCCGCCGGTCAACATCACAAAAGCAAACACCGGATAAAAACCCAGCAGAAAGAATATGTTTGCCGATTTGAACGGTGCCGACGGGACAAGCATGGGTACAAGCCCCGCCAGCCCGAAAAAGAATACGAGATTAACGCGCCATGTTTCGGCCTCTGGGTAACGACCATAAATAAACTGCCCCAACTTGGCATCGATAAACGGCCAGCATGCCCCTTGTACTGGCTTCAAACAGGCTGTGCGGTCGTCGCCCGAAAAACTTGCATTAATAAAAGCCCAGTCGATCAGCACGCCCCCGAGCCAAATAATAAACACCGATCCAAAAAGCGTCAGGGCGACATCGCCTGGCGTGGCAAACAGATTACGCCGTGCCCAACCAACAAAGCCAACCGTACTGGCGGGTGCCGGGCGCGCCGGCTTTGGCGTCCACTCAGCCATGCGAGCCCCCCGCCAGCGCCACACGCGCATTGTACCAATTCATGATGAACGAGGTCAGCAGACTGAGCGACAAATAAATCAACATAGTCACGAGAATGATCTCGACCGCCTGTCCAACCTGCGTCAGCGTTGTACCGGCGAATACCGAAACAATATCGGGATACGCAATAGCCACGGCTAGAGACGAATTTTTAGTCAAATTCAGATATTGGCTTGTCAGCGGCGGAATGATGACCCGCAATGCTTGGGGCACGAGAACAAGATTAAGCGCCTGCGTATTGCTCAAGCCGAGCGCCGCTGCCGCCTCGCGCTGTCCCTTGTCAACGGACTGGATACCGGCGCGCACAATTTCCGCGATAAACGAAGCCGTATAAAGACTAAGCGCCAACACTAGCGCGACAAACTCGGGAATAACGCTAATACCTCCACGAAAATTAAAGCCGCGCAAAACTGGTATTTCCAGCGAAAACGGCACGCCAGCAAGCAGAAACGCCATCATCAGGGCAACCACCAGCACCAGCGCGACCGGCCGCCAAACCGGTAGAATTTCACCCGCTACAAACCGCGCTTGCTTGGCCCGTCGTTTGAACCAGAAAACCGCAGCAATCCCCGCAAGCAACGCCAACCCATACCAAATGGCCCCCGGCCCGGCCTCAATCGCGGGCAATATGAGCCCGCGATTATTGAAGAAAACGACATCACCAGCGGTGAAAGAATTGCGTGGGCTGGGCAGATTGCGCAACACACCGAAATACCAAAACATGATTTGCAGTAGTAGCGGCACGTTCCGAAATATTTCGATGTATACCAGCGCCAAGCGGTTGATCAGCCAGTTTTGCGACAACCGCCCGATACCGATAAAAAAACCAAGCAATGATGCCAACGCGATGCCGATGACTGACACCAAAAGCGTGTTCAACAAGCCGACCATCAGCACGCGGCCATAGCTACTATCTTCGGAGTAATTAATCAGTGTTTGGTTTATGCCGAACCCGGCGCGTTCGTTAAAGAACCCAAAACCGGAGGCAACATTCTGACGTTCCAGATTGGACACGACATTGTCGATAAGCCAGTAAACCGCCAGAAAAAGTGCAACCGCAACCGCGATCTGCGCAAGCACATCCCGCTGCCCGACGCGCGCGCGCCAGCGCTGTATGATTGATTTATCGATCACCTAATCCTATCGGCTATCTGACCGGCGGCGCGTATTGCAGGCCGCCTTGCGTCCACAGTGCATTCACCCCACGCGCAATGCCAAGCGGTGTTGACTTGCCGACATTACGTTCAAAGGTTTCCGCATAGTTACCGACGGTACGAATAATATTGTAAGCCCAGTCATTGCTGATGCCCATATTCGTACCAAACGTGCCATCGACCCCCAGCAGGCGTCGGATAGCGGGGTTTTTATTTGTCTTCATTGTGTCGACATTTTTGGATGTCACGCCCAATTCTTCGGCATTGACCATTGCAAAATGTGACCAGCGTACAATGTCGCCCCACTGGTTATCGCCCTGCCGTACAACAGGTCCTAGCGGTTCTTTGGAAATAATTTGGGGCAGAACGATATGCGCCCCCGGTTCTGTCAGCTTCAGTCGCTGGGCGTAGAGTGCAGACTGATCAGTCGTATACGCATCGCACCTACCAGTATTATAGGCGGCTACGGCTTCGTCGGCCTTCTCGAAAGCAACAATCTCATATTCCATATTATTCGTGCGGAAATAATCGGCAGCGTTCAACTCCGTCGTCGTGCCTAAATTCGTACACAACGATGCGCCATCCAACTCAAGCGAGTTTGTAATGCCCAACTCCTTGCGCACCATAAAGCCTTGCCCGTCATAATAATTAACGCCGGTAAAATCGACGCCCAACGCCGTATCGCGGTGCATCGACCAAGTCGTATTCCGCGCCAACATATCCACCTCACCCGACTGGAGCGCGGTGAAACGTTCCTTGGCCGAAAGCGGTGTAAATTTTACCTTTGTGTCATCACCAAAAACCGCCGCGGCAACGGCGCGGCAAATATCGACATCCATGCCAACCCAGTTGCCTTTATCGTCGGGATTTGAAAAGCCGGGTAAACCTTGACTAACGCCGCATTGCATATGCCCGCGTTTTTTGACAATTGACAATGTTTCTGCGGCAACGGCACCTTGGGAAAACACACACGCACAGATAACAACGACAAACACGCGAAACTTGTATGAAAGCATCTTCATGGCGACCTCTTTGAATTATTCCGTTACAATCCTAAACAGTAAACTTCAGGATGGGAACAGGTGAAAGATAAAACAAAGGCAATTTTAACGGGCCGCGACCCCGAAGCGCATCACGGTGCGGTAAATACACCGGTCTACCATGCGTCGACCATCCTTTATCCGTCACTGGATGCGATACGCGGACGCGTGCCCATGACCTATAAATATGGGCGCTCCGGCACGCCAACAAGCCGCGCGCTAGAAACTGCGATTACGGAAATTGAAGGCGGCGCGGGTTGCGTGCTGACACCATCGGGTGCCTCTGCCGTCGCGCTGGCGATTTTAAGCGTCGTCAAAGCCGGCGATCATATTTTAATGGTCGACAGCGCTTACGCCCCCACGCGGCGTCTTTGCGATACGTTTTTGCTCAAAATGAACATCGAAACCGAGTATTATGCACCGAACATTGGCGCAGGAATTGTGGACAAGCTGCGCGATAACACATCACTTATTTTTACCGAAAGCCCCGGGTCGCAAACATTCGACGTCCAGGACATTCCCGCCATATGCGCGGTTGCCAAAACCCATAATGTTAAAACGGCCATCGACAACACATGGGCGTCACCGTTGTATTTCGATCCGTTTTCCCATGGCATAGATTTGTCGGCGCAAGCCCTGACCAAATATGTGGTCGGACATGCCGATGCACTTTTGGGCTCGGTAACAGCCAATGACGCCACATTGGAAAGTGTGAAAGACACCCACGCCCAACTTGGTCATTGCGCTGGCCCAGATGATATCTATCTCGCATTGCGGGGCTTGCGCACGCTGCCAACGCGCCTCGCGCAACATGCACGCAATGCACTGGATATTGCGACATGGTTGAATAGCTTGCCATTTGTGCAAGATGTTTTGTATCCAGCCTTGCCCGGTGCGCCCGGGCATGACATCTGGAAACGCGACTTCAAGGGGGGAAGCGGCCTTTTTGCCGTTCGGCTCGCGCCGTGCTCAGAAGACCAACTGGCCGCCATGCTCGATAATATGCGTCTGTTTGGCATGGGGTACAGCTGGGGCGGCTTTGAAAGCCTTATCGTTCCGGCTGCCGTAAAACGCACAGCCGAAACATATGAAGAAACCGGCCAGCTCCTCCGCCTGCATATCGGCCTTGAGGATGTCGACGACCTCAAAGCCGACCTTGCCGACGGGTTCACCCGTGCCGGTTATGTACTCAGTTCAAGCTCGGAATGAAATTATCAGCCCGCGACTCTGCGTCAGCAACCTGTTCGGGCGTCATTTTATCGGCCATTTCTTCAAGTGCCTTGCGTGCGAAAGGCGCAAAACCTTGATCATGTGACAGCAGATAAAACTTATACGCCTCAATTTTGTCCTGTGCTAAACCCTCGCCCGTTTCCAGCATAGAAGCCACGTTAAACATAGCAGCTGGCATGCCGAGTTTAGCGGCACGCAGGTAAAGTTCGCCAGCACGCGCGCGATCTTGGGTCACGCCAGTGCCATAATCATACATGGCAGCCAGATCAGTTAGCGCGCGGGGATCATTTTTCTTAGCTGCCTGTTCGAGATATTGGGTTGCCAGCTCAATATCACGCACCACAATTTTGGCATCGAAATATTCCTCGCTCAACCGATACGCAGATCCGGCATCGCCCGCGGCGGCAGCTTTCTTCCAATATTCTAGCGCTTCTTTATAGAGGCCGCGCTGATAAATATCCTGCCCTTCACGCTCGCTTAAAGCTACAGCCGGACCAGCCAGTCCCAGTGATGCCATTATTATTATGATGGAGAATGCTTTCATCGTTCGGATCCTCTTTTTTTTACACGTCTTGTTTACAAGTCGGTGATATTTCGTGCTTAACGTAATCGCATCAATACAGCTTTTCAGCCCCTATTTTAGGGCGGGTTTGAACTGTTCGGCACGTATTTCTGCTTCGGCCAACTCATCCGGCGACATTACAGCAGATAAATCCATCAGGGCCTCTACTGCCAATGGGTAAAACCCGGCATCTCGCGACAGAACATAATATTTATATGCCTCGATGCGGTCTTGTGCGACACCTGCCTCACCGCGTTCTAAAATTGACGCAGCATTGAACATCGCCGCCGAATTTCCAAGCCGAGCGGCCTTCAAATACAGCTGGGCTGCGCGCTCGCGGTCTTGTTTCACAAAGAAAATGCCCTCGTCATACAGCGACGCCAAATCCTGCAAGCCAGCTGGATGGTCGTCGTTCGCTGCCTGTTGCAGATAATCAAAAGCCTTTTTCATATCTCGTTTAACGACGATCGCGTTCGAATACTCTACGCTCAAACGATAGGCCGCATCGGCGTCACCTTGCTTGGCCGCCATCTCCCAATGCCCGATCGCTTCTTCATAAAGGCCACGCCGGAACAAATCATGCCCATCTTCTTCGTTATTCGCGACCGCACCTGTCGACACTACAAATGCGATCAAAATCGTCTTAGCAAAAACGCCAAATTTGAACATATCGAATTTCCAACCTAGTTTTTGAACCTTTTCTGGCATCAAATGATATCCTAAATTACATTTAGTTGGCAATTTAGAAGGCGCGCATGGCGAAGACCCCATTACTGGCAATTATTTGCAACCGCCGCGAGCATGCGGGCGGCACCGGGCAGTCGGTTAACCACACTTATCTCGACGCCGTTGCGCGATGGATGAAGGTTCAACCGCTGCTCATTCCCGCCAACCGTGCATTTGCCGACGTGCAATCAT
>DKNW01000122.1:1194-5766 GCA_002469805.1 Rhodobiaceae bacterium UBA7378 | reverse complement strand
CATCAGATACATATTGCGCGCGCCCACAGCGGGGAAATCAAAGCTCCGGCGATGCGACAATGCCGGGGTTTCAACCCAGTCGCCAGCCTCCCAATGACGCGCCGGTGCAGTAACCTCTCGAATATTTATTTCCGGATTGAAATTCGTGGCGAAATGCTGACCATGATCGCCACCATTACAATCGAGAATATCGAGCGTGTGCATGTTTTCAATATAATGCTTGGCGATATAGGCGGTGAAAACATTGGTCACGCCCGGGTCAAAACCACTGCCCAATAGCGCCATGATCCCGCGTTCGGCAAAGCGTTCCTGATACACCCATTGCCAGTGATATTCGAACTTTGCCTCGTCGCGCGGCTCGTAATTGGCGGTATCCAGATAATTGACACCGGTTTCGAGACACGCGTCCATAATGGCAAGATCTTGATATGGCAGGGCTAAATTAACCACGAGATCCGGCTTGAAACGGGAGATCAAAGCGACTGTTTCTTTCGTATTATCGGCATCAAGCGCGGCGGTTTTTATTGTCTTGCCGAACCGCTTGGCGACACTGGTTGCGATATCATCACATTTGGCAACCCGACGGCTAGCCAGCAAAATCTCGCCAAATGTGTCCGGACACATTGCCATTTTATGCACTGCAACCGACCCGACACCGCCAGCACCGATGACCAGAGTTTTCGTCATTGCGCGCCTCCTGCGTCCCTAATGCTCAAAATAGGTATAGCCGTTAATACTATCTTTAAATGCCTCGATCATGAGACGCCGGTCGCGCGGCGAAATAGTGCCTTCATGCACCGCGCGTTCAACAATAGCCTTAAACCCGTCGACCATACGCCGCGGCTCGTATTCGACATATGACAAAACCTCGGCAACGGTGTCGCCTTCCTGCTCATGCATCAATTCAAAGCGCCCGTCATTTTGCAATTCCACGGTCACCACATTTGTGTCGCCGAACAAATTGTGCAAATCGCCCAGCGTTTCCTGATAGGCACCAACGAAAAATACGCCCAGATAATAATCGCTATCTTCTTCCAGCGCATGCACTGGCAAAGTTTTCGACACCCCATCACCGAGCACAAAGCGATCTATTTTGCCGTCACTATCACAGGTGATATCGCTAATCACGGCGCGGCGAGTTGGCTTCTCACGCAACCGATGTAGCGGCGCAATAGGATGCAATTGATCGATCGCCCACACATCAGGAAGGCTTTGGAACAGCGAAAAATTGCCGTGATAAATATCAGCGGCTTGTTGAACGGCCAGCTCCATTTCGACATTATCGCCTTCTAATCCTGACAATAAGGTTTTGATACGGTTCATAAGATATAGATGAACGCGCTCAGCTTTGGCGGTTTCACGCAAGCTCACCTGCCCGCTTTTCAACAGAGCCCGCATTTCATTGCGGTAGAAAACTAAATCGTTCCAACACTCATGCACCCGCTCGCTATTGAGATAGCTTTCAATGCCCAGCATATTTTGCAAAATCATGTGGTCACCAGGGTCGGCAGATACTGGCTCGGGGCTGTCATAACGCGTAGCTTCGAGTACGTTGAAAAGCAACATGGAAGACTGCGCCACGCAAGAACGCCCGCTTTCAGTAATAATAACCGGATGCGCCATCTTCGCCTCATCCATAGCGTAGCGAACGGTTTCGACGATATTCAGGCAATATTCGGGCAAGGTGTAATTGGTTGAATTTTCAGCTGCGCGATGCTCGCCAGTGTAATCAACTCCAAGGCCACCGCCAAGGTCGAGAAACTCAAGCGGCGCACCCTCGCGCACGATTTCGACGAAAAACCGGCAGGCTTCCTGCGCCGCCAGACGAATTTCGATGATATTCGGCACCTGACTGCCGAGGTGACTGTGTTGCAGCTTGAGGCAATCGAGATAGCCGCGCGCGCGCAACGCATCAACCACATCCATCACTTGGGCAATGCTCATACCGAAGGTCGACCGGTCACCACTGGACGCTGCCCAATTGCCGCTCACTTCATGGGTAAGTTTGATGCGAATACCCAGTTGCGGGCGTACATCCAGCGTATCAGCCTCGCGCAACACAAGATCAACTTCGCGTGGGCTTTCCAGCACAATAAAAATGTTGAAGCCGAGACGCTGTGCCATCAGCGCAAGCCGCACAAATTCAGCATCCTTCACGCCGTTGCATATGACAGCCGCACGCGGTCCCAGATCATGTGCCAGCGCGATTAGCAGCTCGGCCTTAGAGCCGACCTCAAGGCCAAAATCATGCGCGTCGCCGTAAGCGACAATTCGGTCGACGACCTGCGCCTGCTGGTTAACCTTGATGGGGAAAACACCCTGATAGCGGTTTTTGTAACCTTGTTCCTTTATTGCCGCAGCAAATAGGTTGTTAATTTGGTCAATGCGATAAGAAATAAAATCGGCAACGCGCAGTAAAACCGGTGCCGTGATGCCGCGCTCATTGAGGCTGTCAATGATATGCATGAGATCGGTCGGCACGGCATCCGGACGGTCAGGATGCGCCAGACCGATATGTCCGTTTTCGAGGATTTTGATAAATTCACCGCCCCAGCGCGACACACCATATAAAGCGTCGGCACGCTCAATCTCTGGATGGGATGGCAACGCCACTGTTTTTTGCGCTTCAGACATTCGATACTCCCATAATACGGTCGTGATTAGACACTTTCAAAAAGCCTGTAAAGTCATATATTAGAGACATGTCAGACAAAGAAACAGCCGCCGCTGACGCCCCCCTGCCCCTGACGCCCAAACCGAACTACGTCTATCTAATTGCCACGTCCGACGCAGGTCCTTTGCGCAGTTATGTCGGCTGGACCACCGATCTAGATAGACGACTGACAGCTCATAATCAGGGGGCTGGTGCAAAGTCGACACGCGGGCGGCAATGGTGCCTCGTACACAGCGAAACTTTCAAAACACGCGGCGCAGCTATGGCCCGCGAATACGCACTCAAGAAAGACCGGAAAGCCAGACGAGCGCTGCTTCACGCGGCAGGTTTCACCTCGGCGACTGATTGACAAACACGCCAAATAATCGTGTTTTGCAGCCTCGCCAATAGGAGCCTCCCATGGACTTTTCTCACCTGATCGATGATTTTCTTCACATTCAACCACGCTTAGAAATCGACACGCCAGCTGGCTGGACGCAGGGCCGCACCGCCTATGGTGGCCTGACCGGTGCATTGATGCTGGCGGCCGTGCAAGCGGCATTTGTCGATCTACCGCCGCTACGCACGATCCAGATAAATTTCGTCGGGCCTGCATCCGGGCGGCTCAAAGTTTCGTCAGACCTGCTGCGGCGCGGCAAAAACAATGTCACAATCGAAGCCTTACTCACGGGCGACGACGCCATTGCGGGGCGCGCCATATTCACCTTTGGCGTTAGCCGCGATACCCAAACACAGGCGCATTATCCCCGCCGTGATGACGTGACACCTCCGGAAGAAACACCGGAACTGGTCTGGGGGGCGTTTGGTCCAGAGTTTCTGGCACAATTCGAAGCCCGTGCAATAAACACAAGCATGCCGCTATCCGGGGCTGAGGCAGCCGACAACCTCCTTTGGCTCCGCCACAAAGATGCGGGCGCGCGCGACGGTATCGTGCCGCTCATCGCACTGGGCGATGCGCCACCGCCTGCCGTCCTTTCCATGATGAAAACTGTGCGCGGTATCAGCTCAATGAATTGGAATATCAATATGTTAAGCGACGCGCCGCACACCCGTGACGGCTGGTGGCTGATGCATACATTTTCGCAACATGTCGGAAACGGCTACGCCTCGCAGATCATGCGAGTGTGGGACGCGGATGGCACGCGGGTCATGGACGCAATGCAACTGATCGCCGCCTTCGAATAGTCACGCGGTATCTCGACCTGCCCCGGTTACACCGCCGATGGGCAGGCATGCGCTGGCATTGGCTTCAGACCTAGGCGCTTGAACAGTTTCTCGTCTTTTGACAATTCTGGATTGGCAGCAGTCAGCAAGGCTTCTCCGATAAAGATCGAGTTCGCGCCCGCCAGAAAACACAAAGCCTGCGTTTCATCCGACATCCACTCGCGGCCAGCCGACAGGCGAACAACCGATTTCGGCATCATGATCCGAGCAATAGCAATACAGCTGACAAAATCCAGCGGATCGACAGCATCAGCACCGCCCAACGGCGTACCGGCGATTGGTATCAGCATGTTGATTGGCACGGATTGCGGCTGGGGATCGAGATTGGCGAGCGTAACCAGCATGCTTGCGCGATCATCTGTTTGTTCACCCATGCCTAGAATACCGCCGGCGCACACATTAATCCCCGCCTCTTGCACGTGGCGGATGGTTTCCATGCGGTCTTCGAAATTTCGCGTGGTAATAATCTCACCGTAAAATTCTTCCGACGTGTCGACATTATGATTGTAATAATCAAGCCCGGCTTCCTTCAGGCGACCAGCTTGTTCAGGGGTGAGCATACCGAGCGTCATGCAGGTTTCCAGCCCCATACCGCGTACACCTTTGATCATGTCTGCAATCGCATCGATATCGCGATCCTTCGGTGCGCGCCATGCCGCGCCCATGCAATAGCG
>DKNW01000122.1:755-890 GCA_002469805.1 Rhodobiaceae bacterium UBA7378 | reverse complement strand
CCATGCCGCGCCCATGCAATAGCGCGATGCGCCACTGGCTTTCGCGCGCCGTGCACCTTCCAGAACTTCATTCACGTCCATCAGCTTGGTGGCTTTGATGCCGGTGTCGAATTTTGCACTTTGACTGCAATAGCC
>DKNW01000122.1:0-416 GCA_002469805.1 Rhodobiaceae bacterium UBA7378 | reverse complement strand
GGGCACCCGCCGGTCTTGATCGATAGCAGGGTACTTTTTTGTACTTCATTGGGGTCGAACCATTGCCGATGCACGCTCTGGGCTTGAAATATCAAATCATTAAACGGAAGCGCGAACAGGGCGTCGGCCTCCTCGTGGGTCCAATTATGGCGCGGCTCAATGGGCGGCGTTGACGGTGTCTCTTGGGAGGAGTAGCTGGTAGACATTTTCAACCTTCTCTATATGTATCGCTTCAGTTTTAGGGTCTTGGTTTGGTAAAACGCGTACCTGGCGCAGGCGGAGTTTCCGGACCGCCGGCAAAACATTGGGCCTTAGACATCCAGTCGATAGCGCCCGGTCCTTCAACCCGCAACTGCGTGTCGGCAATATTACGCACTTGGGTCACCACTTGGCAAAACTCCGACGCGGCGCCTTCA
>DKNW01000111.1 GCA_002469805.1 Rhodobiaceae bacterium UBA7378 | reverse complement strand
ATGCCGAATTGTGCGCCGGTTTGCATGACGGTGCCAATCTGGGGAATTTTATCTTCACGGATGAGGTTGCGCACGGCTGGCACACACACCATGACTTCAAAAGCCCCGATACGACCACCGGTTTTGCGTTTCAAAAGCTGTTGCGTCATCACTAACTGTAGAGAAGATGACAGTTGCGAGCGGGCTTGTGATTGTTCTTCGGCTGGAAACACATCAATGATGCGGTTAATGGTTTCAGCCGCGCCTGATGTGTGCAGTGTGCCAAAAACCAGATGTTCGGTTTCAGCCGCGGTTAACGCTAGCGACACGGTTTCATAGTCACGCATCTCGCCCACCAAAATGATATCGGGGTCCTCACGCAACGCACTTTTGAGCGCGGAGCCGAAGCTCATCGTGTCGCGCCCCACTTCGCGTTGGGAAATAATACTCCTGATTTCTGTATGAACAAATTCGATTGGGTCCTCGATGGTAATGATGTGCTCGGCGCGCTCGCGGTTGATTTTGTTGATCATAGACGCCAGTGACGTCGATTTACCTGACCCGGTCTGGCCGGTGACGAGCACCAGACCCTTTTTTTCTTTCAAAACATTGTGGACGGCCTGCGGCAGGCCCAGTTGGTCAATATTTGGCACGTCGGTCACAATCGTGCGTAAAATCAGCGCCCAACCACGCATGGTGTGGTAGCCATTAGCGCGAAATCGCTGTCCGGCAACGGTCATGGCAAAGTCGATGTCACGTGTTTCGCAGAATTTATCGTAATCTTCGTCGCTCAGTTCTTCACGGAACAGGGCATCCAGCAGGTCATGCGTGATCGGCAAATCCCGCAGAACCTCAATCTCGCCATTGACCCGCATGGCAAGGGGGCTTCCTGAACGCATGTGAAAATCGGAAACACGATATTCCTTCGGAAGCGTTTCCAGATATCCATATATTGGATTGTCAGACATTGTGCCTTCTTTACGCTACACTCTCGTTGAAGCGCGAGTATACTTGCGTCCATAATTTTTCGCCAAGATTAAATCACGCTTGGTTAGTCGCGTCGGGGAGCCGGTAATGCCCAAGATTTACATCTATGTTTTGCTTGCCATGATCGGCGCCTGTTTGGGCAGTTTTATCAATGTTGTCGCGCTGCGAACGCTATCTGGCGACGACTGGGTGCGGGCGCCATCGACCTGTTTTGCCTGCCCTAGGCGTCTGGGTTTTGGCGAAAATCTGCCAATTATCGGGTGGTTTCGTCGCGGTGGTTATTGCGCGTGCGGGGATCGCCGCATTCCGGTGCGTTATCTGGGTGTTGAACTGGTGCTGGGTGGCCTGTTGCCGCTGGCATTCTGGCAGCTTGATCTTGCCGTGTTCGTCAGTTTTCTGCCTTTTATTCTGATGGCGAGTGTCATTTTTCTCACAGATCTCGAAAGCTTTATTATTCCCGATCGCGTGAGCCTCGGTGGAATGGTTTTGGGACTGGTTCTAGCAACGGCAGATGCACCGGGCCTGCCCAGTTTGCAACAGGCTGTCTATGGCGGCGTGGGCGGCTTTGCGCTGATTTACGCCATTAATGCAGTTTATAAACTTTTACGAAAACGTGATAGTATGGGTTTTGGTGATGTAAAGCTGATGGCGATGCTGGGGGTTTGGTTCGGACCGGTGAGTCTGTTGCCGATTTTGTTTGCGGCGAGCATGGCCGGTGCAGTTTTCGGCATTGCGATGATTTTGCTCGCCCGCACTGCGCAGGCTTATCAACCGGACCATCAGTCGGAGTGGGGAGCTGATCGCGCGCCAATTAAAATTCCAATGCAAGTTCCATTTGGCTGTTTTCTGGTACCAGCGGCGTTCGGCTGGTTGTTGTTTGTTCCCCACGCGCTTCTCGCGTGACCAGAAATCCAACGATTTCGCGTCACCTGTTGCGCAAACATCTGTATAATCAAATCACACAAGAGATTCGCTAGAAATCGAGGGGCCGGTGGACATAAAATGAGTTCGGTTCGCACAGTTGATGATTATAAAAACGCCATTCGTGTTCTTTTGCATGATGCCGAAGAGCAGTTTGAAGAAGCCGTATCTGCGCGCGAGGAAGATGACGCAACCAATCTTTCCGATCGGGATATGGATCAGTATCTTAAAGGCCTCGATTTGTTGATCACGGAAGAGGCGACGGTTGCTTTGCGTGCCGAGTTCTTGCGCTATTCCAGCGTGTTCGACACGGATAGATCGCGTGAGACAATCCGGCAGGCTGTAGCCGAATTGACCAAGCCGTTAATTGAAGAATGGATTAACCGCAATATGGCAACCATTGCCCGCGAAGTTATCAGCGAAGCGATCGGACAAATTTCACGGGTGCGCGCTACGGGGTCGCAAAACTCAAAAAAATAGGCGGTGTTTCCCCAGTGAAGATGTTGCGTTTTTCATCGATCAGGCCGACCCCCAAGGGACGTTTGGTAATTTGCGCCGGACTGTGCTTGTTGGTTGTGGCGTGCGGCGCGCGTACGGGTCGAGATTTATCGATTGAGGGCGCCTATGAAAAATTTGATGACCGCCGGATGGAAACCCGCGCGCGTGCAGCACGCGCCGCTCGTGATGGTGACGACGGGGCATCTGCGAGTTCCGATAAAACCCTGCCGCAGCGACGCGAAACCTTGCAGGTCCGCGTGCCTGCCGAACTATCGGTTGACGATGTTGCCGACGGCGTAATTTCGGCCAACATTTCCGGCGGCATTTCCGGAGGGGCAGCGCTTGCCAATGAAGCCGGACGCCAGTTTGCCTCTGTCGAGACGCGCACGCTGAAAGTGCAGTTGCGGTCGCTAGAGAAAAGAATTGAAACCAAGCAGCGCGACCTGCGCGGCAAACAATCGGTTTATGACGCTGAAAAACTGGTGCTTGATGAAATGGATGCGCGTCACGCAAAGGCACGCACGTTGCTATTGCAGGGATTTAAAATTGCTAATGAGCAGCTGTTGCAGCAATTTCTCGCTGACCTGCGCCAACAATATAACGAGACCCAGCCCGAGACGATTTTGGGGCTGGCTCAGTCCGCAGACCTAAACGCGCTGGCCTTGTTCGGACGCAATGAGCTGGCTGAGGATGACGAATATGTCGATCTCAAGAAGAGTTTCATTTTCGTCGGCGGTGATGTCAGTACCGGCATTTCACTGGGCCGGATGGATGAACTTTCCGAAGAAGTTGGATCGCGTAATTTGAGTGTCAATCTGGCGGGGTTGCGCTTGCCGACGGCGCTAAAATCTTTGGCCCGTAGCATGTCTTTGCCGATTTACCTGTCGCCAGGTGTAGAAGCTGCAACACAGCGCGTTCGGCTGGAAATTTCAAAGGCTGACGCACTCGATATTTTTGACATCATCATTGATAATTATGGCCTTGCGCTGGCCTATGACCGGAAGATGGGCATTGCGCGATTTTACACACGCGAAGAATTTGCCAAGCGCATGGCTGCTGCCGTGGAAATAGCAGAAGAGCACAATAAGCGGGCGCGCAATATGCGTAAGATCAGTAGCCTTGAAAATGATGAAGCCGCGATCCGTCAGATTTACGTTGATTATTTTCAAAACCCAGATGCTTTGGGCCGCACGAGATCTTTGACAAATGATGCGCTGGTTGAAGCCAGTTATTCGCCCGGCGTCTCGCAGGCGATCATTAGTTTCAAGCAAGCTGCGCTGGCAAATGAGCAAGTGCTGGCCGAACTGGATGAACAGCACAGCATCGCGCGCCGCGAGCAAGCAAAAATAACGCGCGACGCGTTGTTTGTGTTGCAGGATACGAAGGCTGAACAAGCCAAGCTGATTGCGCGCAAAGCCGAGAAACAGCGCTTGCTGGCAAGCGCTGGCACTGGGACTGGGGCTGGGGCTGGGACTGGGACTGGGACTGGGACTGGGGCTGGGGCTGGCGGTGGCGGTGGCGGCAGCGGCAGCGGCGGCGGCGGCGGCGACGGCG
>DKNW01000001.1 GCA_002469805.1 Rhodobiaceae bacterium UBA7378 | reverse complement strand
GGCCGCAGCCGACCAAACATTGGCGCGGCTAACTGCCGGTGGGCAGACAATTCAGACAGCGCTGGGCGCCGTTCGTCGGCATTTTCAATTGTTGCATCTTGCCACCGGCCTGATCGAAAGCGGGACACCGCAGACCCAAGCGTTGACCGCGTTCAGGCCACCGCTGCACTTCCGGCGCAAACCGTTGGTGGAGAACCAATTAAGGTTATGGTCGCGCCGCAAATTAGAGCGCGCTTTGTCGCTTTTACACGGCGCCGAGATCGATGCACGCGCCATGCGCGCGGCAGGCACACGCCTACCCGAAGCCGTTGCCGGCCAAATTTTATTGCGGATCGCGCGTGCGGCGCAACGCTAGGATGTAGACAACAACCGCGCAATAACACTGTCCAGCTGGTCAAGCGATGTGTAGTTGATATTGAGCGTACCACCAGCCTCACCCTGATGGCGAATATCCACGCCAAGCCCCAAAGCATCCGACAGGGTTTTCTCTACGGCACGCGTGTCTGCGTCTTTTTCCGCCGTGCGCGGGTTAGTTTTCGCCGATGCTTTCGCATTTGGTTTTACGCCCGATGCATCCCCGACAAGTGCCTCGACAGCGCGCACACTCAAGCCCTCCGACACAATGCGTTTTGCAAGTGCGTCAGCTTCGTCATGCCCAAGCAATGCACGCGCATGACCCATGGTAAGCGCGCCCTCAACCAGCAGTTTGCGCACAGCCGGCGTCGCCTGCGACAACCGCAGAAGGTTCGCAATATGGCTACGGCTTTTGCCAACCACATCAGCCAGTTCCGATTGCGTATAGCTAAACTCGTCTATAAGCCTCTGATATGCTTCACTTTCTTCGACCGGGTTAAGGTCCGAGCGCTGCACGTTTTCAATGATGCCGACTTCAAGCGCCTCGCTATCGGAAAGCGGTTGCACCAACGCCGGCACACTGTGCAGCTTCGCAATTTGCGCCGCCCGCCAGCGGCGCTCACCTGCAATAATCTCAAATTGATCGGGCTTACCTTTTACAGGCCTCACCACCAGCGGTTGCAGGATGCCGGATTTTGCAAAGGACTGCGCAAGGGCGTCCAGCTCGTCTGCGTTAAAGTTTTGGCGCGGTTGAAACGGCCCTGGTTGCAACTGATCAATACCGAGCGTTTTTAAGCCTGTCCCCGAACCGCTATCGGCGGAAGGTGGCGCGCCCATCGCATCTGGCCCCCGCGCATCATCTGGTTTGGTTGCTGGTGCGGCAACCGGTGCCGCATCGCCAATCAGCGCCGACAGGCCACGCCCTAGTCCTCTTTTTCTTTCCGCCATAATTCCCTCAATGCACCTTCATTTGCCTCATGCAGCCGCGTTCGCACGTTCGCGTTCGCGCTGGATGAGCTCCGAAGCCAACTTCATATAGGCCAGACTGCCACTGCATTTATGATCATATAAAAGCGCCGGTTTGCCGAAAGACGGCGCCTCCGAAACGCGTACGTTGCGCGGGATCACGCTTTGATACACCAACGACCCGAAATGGCCGCGCACATCAGCCTCAACCTGCCCCGACAAATTATTCCGCAAATCATACATAGTCAGCACAATGCCCTGAATGTCGAGCACCGGATTAAGACTAACTTTCACCTGCTCAATTGTCTGGGTCAGCTGGCTTAACCCCTCCAGCGCGAAAAACTCGCATTGCAACGGCACGAGAACTGACTGAGCAGCAACCATTGCGTTCAGCGTCAGCATGTTCAAAGAAGGCGGGCAATCAATGAGCACATAATGATAGTGACCACCTCCTGACGCAATGAGATCCGGCAATGCCTTCAGTTCGTCGGCCAGCCGGTGCATGCGGCGCGGGTTATCGGCCAGTTCGACCTCCACGCCGAGCAAATCCATGCTGGCGGGCAAAAGATCGAACCCCGGCACAGCGGTTGAGCGCACAGCTTCGGCCAGCGCGCACTCGCCCAGTAACACGTCAAAACTGGTAATAGCGCGATCGTTTTGAGCAATGCCGAGCCCCGTGCTGGCATTGCCTTGCGGGTCCAAATCGACCAAAAGCACCTTCTCGCCGACCGCCGCCAGCGCCGTCCCCAAATTTATTGCTGTCGTCGTTTTACCGACGCCGCCCTTTTGGTTTGCAAGGCACAAAATACGCGGTGCACGGTGCGTCGTACGGTCACTAACAGCTGATTGATCTGCGCTCATTCCCTAATTTCGTCCCTCGCCATTGCACACATACGCGCGCTTCGCCTTATACTTAAATATGCATTCTGGATACACGCACACTGTGAAGAAAATCCCTAAAATGCGGCTGGTTTAATACTCTAAGACCCCGCCTTTGCGCCGCGCCAGGTGGTTAATCTGAAGGATGCGAGATGCATCGTGCGTCTGACTGGCATGCGCCTCAACACCAATCATCCACGATTGCTGCGCTTGCGTCAATTCATCTTGCCAGCTTGCTCCTTTATGCAGCAGCGCAACTGTGGATGAATTGAAAAACGGAAAAATAAGCCCTAACAATTCCGGTAGAGGCGCCAGGGCACGGGCGCTAATCACGTTCACATCTACCAGAAAGTCTGGCGCTGCTGCGGCAAGCGCCTCGGCGCGTTGATTATGCACCGTGGCTGGCGCCCCCACCTCGCGAATGACCGTCTGTAAAAACACCGCTTTACGCCCATCACTCTCCACCAAATGCACGTGTCCGTCATGGGGCTGCAGCAGCAGCGCCACAATAAGACCTGGAAAGCCGCCACCGCTGCCCAGATCCAGCCAAACGCCCCCTTTATCCCCAGCCAGCGCCAAAATTTGCGCCGAATCTGCGGCGTGACGGTGCCAAAACGCATCCAGCGTCGCGGGGCCAACGAGATTGATACGCTGCTGCCAGCGTCCGAGAAGCGCTTGATAGGCCATCAGGCGCGTCAATGTTTCACGTGAAACATCAAATTGATCAGCAAATGCCTCCGGCCCCATTATTGGCAGCGCCCTATTCGGCCGCTGTTTCGGCGCGATGCGTTTTGCGCGCATGGTGCAAAAGCAGCGTCAGCGCAGCTGGCGTCATGCCGTCAAGCCGAGCAGCTTGGCCCAGTGTGGCAGGTCGGGCCGCAGCCAGCTTCTGCCGCACTTCCGTCGCCATGCCTTCCAGCGCAAGATAATCGATATCCGCTGGCAGGTGCAGCCCTTCGTCGCGGCGAAACGCTTCAATGTCTGCCGCCTGGCGATCAATATAACCGGCATAAAGCGCATCGGTCTCAATTTGCAGGCGCACGGGCATTGACCAGTCGGCGAGCTGGGGCCAAATTGCCTCAACTTCCGGCCAGCCAATTTCAGGATACGCCAGCAAATCTGTCAGCGTGCGGCGCACGCCATCCGCCCGCAACCGAAGCCCGTGCCGCGCCGCCTCTGGCGGGGTCAAGCTCAGATCTGCCGCTTGCGCGCGTGCCGCATCGAGCTGCTGCATTTTTTCTTTATAGGCCGTCGCTCGTGCATCGCTAACAATGCCCAGCGCCACGCCCTTCTGGGTCAAGCGCTGGTCAGCATTATCGGCCCGCAAAGAAAGGCGATATTCCGCCCGCGCAGTGAACATACGATACGGCTCAGACACGCCCTTGGTTACGAGATCATCAATCATCACACCGACATAGGCCTCTGACCGGTCAAACGATGCGGCATCATGTCCCGCCGCGTGGCGGGCCGCATTTAGTCCAGCAACCAGTCCCTGCGCCGCGGCCTCTTCATAGCCGGTGGTGCCATTAATCTGACCGGCCAAGAAAAACCCCTCCACCGCCTTGGTTTCAAGGCTTGGTAGCAACGCGCGCGGGTCAACATAATCATATTCAATAGCATAGCCATGGCGCAGAATTCGCACCTGCTCAAGGCCCGGAATGGTGCGAATGAAGGCGTCTTGCACATGGGTGGGCAATGAGGTTGAAATGCCGTTTGGATACACCGTGACATCGTCCAGGCCCTCAGGTTCGAGAAAAATCTGATGCCGCATTCTGTCGGGGAAGCGCGCAACCTTGTCTTCGATTGACGGGCAATAGCGTGGTCCCACGCCGTTAATCTGGCCGGAGAAAACCGGCGATTGCTCGATGTTTTCGGCAATAATGCGGAAGGTTTCAGCCGTCGTGCCGGTAATGTGGCACACAGTTTGCGGCGTCTCGACCTTCTCGGTCATGAAGGAAAATGGCACCGGGTCGGCATCCGCGGGCTGGGCCTCTAATATGTCCGTGTTGATGGTTGTGCCATCAAGCCGTGCCGGTGTGCCAGTTTTCAACCGACCCATGCGAAAGCTTGGTTCTGTCTCAGCCAATGCGTAGAGCCGCCGTGACAGGGCTTTCGCAGGTTTTTCGCCGTGCCGACCTGCCGGCCTTCGCTCCGTGCCGATATGAATAATACCGTCCAGAAAGGTGCCGGTGGTCAAAACCACAGCGGCGGCAGAAAACTGCATACCGTCGGCGGTAACGACACCACTTATTCGTCCATCTGATACGCTCAGATCATCCACTGCAGCCGCATGAACAGTAAGGTTCGGTGTCGCAGCGATCGCAGCTTGCATAGCTGTGCGGTACAGCGCGCGGTCGGCTTGCGTTCGCGGCCCGTGCACCGCAGGGCCCTTGCGCCGGTTCAGCAGGCGAAATTGAATACCTGCGGCATCGGCCACCCGTCCCATCAGCCCATCAAGAGCGTCTATCTCGCGCACCAAATGCCCTTTGCCCACGCCGCCGATTGCGGGGTTGCAAGACATTTCACCAATCGTCTCGATTTTATGCGTCAGCAACAAGGTGCGTGCGCCATGTCGCGCAGCGGCCGCGGCGGCCTCACAGCCAGCGTGTCCGCCACCGATAACAATCACGTCCCAGCCCTTTTGGTCCACAACCTTTTGATCAAAGATTTTTCGGGCGCTGGTTTGTTCTTTCATGCTGCTCATGCGCGTTTTGTACCTGTACGCCTGCAAAAACTCAAGCATCCAGAATGTCGCCCCATTCCCCGCCCTCACGCGTCCAATTGTTTCACGTGAAACAACGCGCCGGTCACTTGCCGATGCAGAAATCAGCAAAGACAATGTCCAGCAAGGCTTCGACGTCCACAGCGCCCGTTAAACGCCCCAGTGCACGCGCCGCTAAACGCAGATCTTCCGCCGCAAGTTCCAGCCCGCGCGCCTCGGCGTCAATCGCACGATCAAGCCCCGCCCGTACCTCTGTGAGGATGGTTTGGTGGCGCTGCCGTGTGAGAACCGCGCTTCCCGATGATGCATAGCGATGCTGTATAAGCGCCGACAGTGCCGTCACAAACCCATCAATGCCCGCGCCAGTCAGCGCAGAAACGCTGTAGATATTGTCCGCATCGCTGTCAGTTTCGATGTTCGTATTAGCGCCCGTATCGATAGGCTGCAGGTCAGCTTTATTCTTTAGAAGAAACGCCGCCGGTGGCAGGTCGCCGTGTTCGGCCGGAATGCCTTTATCTGCATCCTCCGTGGCATCGGGGGCCGTTACGAGAACGCGAATGTCAGCCTCGCGTGCCGCTGCCAGGGCCCGACGCACGCCCTCGCGTTCAATATCGTCCCCAGCCGCGCGCAGGCCCGCCGTATCGACAAGCGTCACTGGCACACCCGCCAGTGTCATGGCAACTTCAATAATATCCCGCGTGGTGCCGGCGCGGGCAGAAACAATCGCCGCATTGCGCCCCGCCAACCGGTTCAAAAGGCTGGATTTACCGACATTCGGCGCGCCAAGCAAAGCAACCCGCACCCCCTCGCGCACCCGCAAACCTCGCGCATCACCAATATAGGCGTCGACAGCCGCCCGCAGCGCCGGCAATCGTGCCAAAGCCGCGCGCCCAATGCCGCCGGGCAGGTCTTCATCAGCAAATTCAAGATCCGCTTCCAAATGCGCCAGCGCCTCGTGCAAGTCGGCTCGCCACCCGTCGAACAAATCGCGCAAATTTCCACCGAGCTGCCCCAGCGCCTGATGTTGCTGGGCTGTCGTCTCGGCGTCAATCAGATCAGCCACAGCCTCGGCCCGTGTCAGGTCAAGCTTGCCTTGCAAAACTGCCCGGCGAGTAAATTCACCCGGCGCGGCGGCGCGACATTGCGGCTGGCGTGCCAGTGCATCAAGGATACTGGCAACCACCGCCTCCCCGCCATGCAAATGCAGCTCAAGAACGTCTTCGCCGGTATAACTGTGCGGGGCGGTGAAATAAATGACCAGCGCCTCGTCCAACAATCGTCCGCTCTCCGGATCGGCAAGCCGCCGAACGCTGGCCTGACGCGGCGGCGGACACCCGGCGCCCAGCGCCGACAGCGCGGCTAAGCAATCGGGCCCGCTGAGGCGAATAACAGCCAGTGCAGCGCGCCCCGGCGCCGTTGCGCGGGCATAGATTGTGTTGGCTGCGGGTTCGTTCATTATGCGCTCCGAAAACGCTGGCATGTACCATCAGGTCCGCTAAAGTGGCGCAGATGACAGACCAGTTCAACCAAAACCGTCTGGCCGACGCCACCAGCCCTTATCTGCGTCAACATATGGATAATCCGGTGCACTGGCAGCCTTGGGAGCCAGCGGTTTTCGATGAGGCGCGGCGGCGCGGGGTGCCAGTGCTTTTGTCGGTCGGCTATGCAGCCTGCCACTGGTGTCATGTAATGGCGCATGAAAGTTTTGAGGACGACGAGGTCGCCGCACTCATGAACGCACAGTATGTCTGCATAAAACTGGACCGCGAAGAACGCCCCGATCTGGATGACATTTACATGACCGCGCTGTCGATGATGGGCGAACAGGGCGGCTGGCCGCTCACCATGTTTCTCGACCCGGATGGCGCGCCGTTCTGGGGTGGCACGTATTTCCCCAAAACACCGCAATATGGGCGCCCGGGGTTCATGCAAATCTTGCAAGAAATATCGCGCGTCTATCATGAAGCCCCCGACCGCATCGCCAGCAATTGCAAGGCCCTTGGCGACGGGCTTCGCGCACGCGCGGCGGAAGATACTCAAGGGGCGCTCCCGCCAGACCTGGCTGCACGCGCAGCACGGTCTCTGACCGGGCATATCGACATGGCACAAG
>DKNW01000051.1 GCA_002469805.1 Rhodobiaceae bacterium UBA7378 | reverse complement strand
CAGTTGGTAGAGCAGCGGACTGAAAATCCGCGTGTCGGTGGTTCGAATCCGCCCCTGGGCACCATTTTTTCCTGAAAAATCATTTAACCAAGCTGTGCAGTAGCCGTGCTAATCCGGGTTGTGGGTTACGCGCAATTTTTGGCATGCCTCACTTTGGGGACGCGGCGGCTCTAGCGTCTATAAATGCCATAAGCCCGTCATAGAATGCGTGCGTCTGGTCGTCATAGTTTTCGACCCAGTCGGCTGGCCAAGCGCTGGCCCTAGCAACGACAAGCTCGCGCGATGCGTCAATGAAAATGCTCTGACCGCGACTGCCGTCGGCCTGAAATGTGTTATCCGCGAAAGTCCACCAATGCCAACCATATCCCTTACGCCAGTTCTTATCGACCTTGCCATGGGCCAAATGCGCCTCGGTTGTCGTTGTCGCATTGGCAACCCAACCTTGCGGTAAAAGCGGCGTGCCTTCCCAGACGCCGCCACGGCTGATGAATAAGCCGAAACGTGCCCAGTCGCCAAGCGTCGCGTTAAAAAATGCCCCACCTATTTCACGGCCACTGCTTCCTGGCCGATCGATTACCCAAAAAGCATCATGCTGCATGCCAAGTGGTTGCCAGATCTTGGCAGACATGTAGTCGGCGGCATCCATTTTTGTTACGCGTGACAGTAATTCCAGAAGTATTTGCGTTTCCGCCGTGTTGTAGTTGAAAACCGTGCCAGACGGCGCGATGCGCGGAAACGCATATGCCGCTTCATAGGCGGTTTTATTGTTCAATATTACCGCATTCAATATCCAGTTCACCGTATCGTCCGCTGTCGCGTTAACGGGGTCGTCAAACTTGATACCAGACGACATTTGAAGCGCTTGCTTGATGGTAACACCCGCGTAGCCGGTATCTGCTAATTCGGGTAAGTAAGCCTCCAACTGGTCGTCTATGCTAGAAATCATGCGATCTTTTATGGCGAAGCCGATAAGTGTTGAAACAAAAGATTTAATAAGTGAATAGCTGGTAAAATGGCTATGCGGGCTGCTGCCCTCAGCATAATTTTCATAAACGACAACGCCTTTATGCATCACAATCAGACCAAGCGTTTCCATGTCGCGCATCATGTTATCGATGGTGTGCGTTTGGCCCTTGAAGGCGTACTCGAAACCCGTCAGAAAATCGGGATCACTATCAAATCTGAAGGTCTTATCGCCGCGAGCGATGATGCGGGTTGGAAATAATTCGCTTACACTGTCCGCAGTCCAAAGGATTTTCTCAGGGTCGGTCAGCGCCTCAAAACGTGCGAGAACATCATGTGGCGGCAAGTAACGTGCCGTCAGACCAAGTATGACCAGCGCGCCCAAAATGGCGGCGAACAGTATTTGCACGGTAAATTTCATGGGCGCATCATTGCAGGCTTCTGTCATTTTGTTAATGGCTATCGCCTGCCAATAATACGACGCGCGCTACACCGCACGCGCCGTGAAACGGCTTTCAACCTGTTTTAAGGCCGCCCAGATCCAGATCGACAAATTTACCGCCATCCTTAGCCAATTTTTCGAGTGTCTTGGCTGGCCTCACGGCCTCATTGTTTGCCGCCAAAGCCTGCATGGTCGAGAGAATTTTTTCAGCGCCAACAAGGTCGCCATAAAACATTGGCCCGCCCGTATCGCCGGGCCAACCATAACCAAATGACCAAATAACATCGATATCGCTTGGCCGTTGCGCTTTATTTTCTTCCATAATGACGAGTGCTTCATTGACCATAGGGTGCAGCAAGCGCGCCAAAATATCTTCCTGCGACAGCCCCGACGCACCCGCAGCGATGCCGGTCACGTCGGCGATAATCTCTTCGGTGATCTTGCTGGGATTGCGCTGACGGTTTTCGTCATAATCATAATAGCCTGCGCCCGTTTTTTGCCCCCGGCGATCCATTTCGCACAAGCGGTCGCGTATAGGATTGCCGGTGACAGCGCCTTTTTTCCAGCCAATATCAAGCCCCGCCAAATCGGACATTTGAAACGGCCCCATTTTAAAACCAAACGCGTTAAAGGCATTATCAACATCCCAAGGCAACACGCCTTGATTGACAAGATTTTGTGCTTCACGCTGGCGCGCGGCCAAAATGCGATTGCCAACAAAGCCTGGGCATACCCCGACCAATGTGGCAACTTTGCCAATGGTAACGGCAAGCGCCATGGAGGTTGCCACAACGTCATCTGCCGTGTGATCGGCGCGCACAATTTCCAACAGCTTCATAACATTTGCCGGTGAAAAGAAATGCAGACCGATGACATCTTGCGGGCGCGACGTGACAGCAGCAATCTCGTCAATATTTAACGCTGATGTATTGGTCGCCAAAATTGCGCCTTCTTTACAAATATCATCAAGCCTGGCGAAAATCTGCTTCTTTAGATCCATGTCTTCGAACACAGCCTCAATCACCAGATCACAATCAGCTAGCGCGTCTATAGCCAATGCTCCGGTGATGCGGTCCATGCGGATATCGACCTCTTCTTGGGGAAAGCGTCCACGATCGGCGGAACGCTGATAATTGCCACGCACGACGCCAAGCCCACGGCTCAGTGCATCTTCCTTGGTTTCAACGATAGTGAGGGAGATGCCGGCGGTCGCAAAATTCATGGCGATACCACCCCCCATTGTGCCAGCGCCAATAATGCCAACTTTTTCGATAGGCCGAAGTGCCAGATTTTCCGGCAAGCCATCAATCACCCGCGCCGTCTGGGTGGCTTCATTCATATAGGCTACTGCATCGCTCATTTCGGTCTCCCTTATAAAACTTCCCACAAATTTCCCCTATTGTGTCGCCTGCGCAGCTTTGCTTCAAGTCTCAAGGTATTTGGTGAGATGGGTATTTGGTGAGATGGGCCGCCACTGGGTTAATGGACCATAGTCTACTATGGAAAGCGTACGCGATATTATTTAGGTTATCCCTATCCAACGCGCGCAGACAAAGTTGAACAGGGAAAATAGAGCATGACCATGCAATTCGATGATGTGATCCAAGGCCGCCGTAGCATTCGCGGATACAAACAAGAGCCGGTGCCCAAGGCGCTGATAGAAGAAATTCTCGCGCTGGCAATGCGCGCGCCGTCATCAATGAATACCCAGCCTTGGAATTTCTACGTGATATCGGGCGCACCGCTAGACCGCATTCGCGCTGGCAATACCGAACGCAATCTGGCCGGTGTGCCACATTCGCGTGAATTTCGCATCGGGGAGGCATTCGGCGGAGTGCATCGAGATAGGCAGGTTGGCGTGGCCAAGCAATTATTCGCCGCCATGGGCATTGCCCGCGAAGACAAAGACGCCCGACAAGACTGGGTGCTGCGCGGCTTCCGCCAGTTTGATGCGCCGGTATGCGTGATTATCACTTATGACCGCGTTCTGGCCGATAGCGACGACACGGCGTTTGATTGCGGCGCTGTAACGACCGCGTTGGTAAACGCTGCTTGGTCGCGGGGTCTCGGCGCGGTCATTAACAGCCAAGGCATCATGCAATCCCCGGTTGTACGTGAACATGCTGGCATAGCCGATGACCAAGTGATTATGAAGGCTGTTGCGCTGGGCTGGCCGGATGATGACTTCCCAGCCAATGCCGTCGTTTCCGAACGCAAGGCCGTTCATGAGGCTACTGTTTTTGTGGGTTTTGACGATTGACGCGCGAGCGATTTAAAGCATTTAGACCTTCTTAACTACGCCCAGCGTGCCTGACAGAACGCGTGCCGAGACTTGCCGAAGGCTGGTCCAAATCTTGCGCAAACTCTGTCAAAAGCTTGCCTCAGGAAAAACTCTAGGGTTAAATCATCGGGTTTAGTGGAGGGACTAAAAATGAAATATCAATTATTGATCAATGGCGCACTTGTTGACGGCGCCGGAAGCATGCCAGTTTTAAATCCGGCAACCGAAGACGTATTGGCGGATTGCCCAACAGCCTCACCTGCCCAGTTGGACGAAGCGGTCGTCGCAGCGCAGACCGGTTTTGAGGTTTGGAAAAACACACCGCTCGATACACGACGTGCCAAGCTGGGTGAGATCGCCGATATCATCGAAGCCAATGCCGACGACCTGGCACGCATACTTACCCAAGAGCAAGGCAAGCCGCTAGAGGATGCAACGGGCGAAGTGATGGGCGCATCGATGTTCTTCCGGTATTTCCAGTCACTCGATTTGCCAGTGGAAATCCTTGAGGACACGGATACACAGCGTGTCGAAATTCATCGCAATCCGCTGGGCGTGGTGGGTGCCATCATTCCGTGGAATTTCCCGATTATTCTGTTGGCCTTTAAATTGCCTGCCGCTCTGCTGGCTGGTAATGCGATTATCATCAAACCGGCCCCGACGACGCCGCTATCGGCGTTACATTTGGGTCGCCTAATCGCCGATGTCTTACCAGCTGGTGTAGTCAATATTATCGCCGACAATAATGATCTCGGCGACAAAATCACGACCCATACGGGCATCAGCAAAATCTCGTTTACGGGGTCGACAGCCACGGGCGCGCGCGTCATGGCTTCGGCCGCCAGCACGCTGAAACGCATCACGCTGGAACTTGGCGGCAATGATGCCGGCATCATCATGGATGATGTGGATGTCGACGCGATTGCCCCGCAGATTTTCCAAGGCGCGTTTGGCAATAATGGCCAGATCTGCATCGCCATGAAGCGGGTTTATGCACATGAGTCGATCTATGACCGACTGGTCGAGCAGTTGGCAAAACTGGCTGACGAAGCCATTGTCGGCAATGGTCTCGAACAGGGCACTCAGCTCGGACCGCTGCAAAATAAAATGCAATTCGACAAGGTCAAAGATTATATCGAAGATGGGCGTGCCAATGGCACGATCGTCGCTGGTGGTGACGTGCCCGATGGCAAAGGCTATTTCATTCCGCCAACGATTGTGCGCGATATTGACGACGACAGTCGGCTGGTCAGTGAAGAGCAGTTTGGCCCGGTTCTACCGATCATTAAATATGACGATATCGACGACGTCATCGAACGCGCCAATAATTCCGATTACGGTCTTGGCGGCTCGGTCTGGTCATCTGATACGGAACGCGCCTATGAGGTTGCCAAGAAGGTTGATAGCGGCACGATCTGGATCAACAAACACGCTGATCTGCAACCCCATGTTCCATTTGGCGGCATCAAGACATCGGGCATTGGCACCGAGCTTGGCGCCGAAGGCCTGAACGAGTTCACGCAACGCAAGGTTATTAATGTCGCCAAATAAGAAAATGCGACATTGTGATTAAAAGGCGCTCTTCGGAGCGCCTTTTTTTTGACTAGAACGCTTGCTTCGATATTTAATTCATGTTAACTGACCGCCGGTCATTTATTTTCTATGGAGGAGTTATCTCATGAACGCACCGATCAAAGACTTTGTAGATGCAGATACCAGGCAAAACATGCTGACGACATTACAAGCGCAGCGCGATAGCTATATCGCTGAAGGATACGTATCTGCCGAAACCCGCATTGACCGTATTGATCGCGCGATTGATATTTTGGTGACGCATGCTGAAGCCATTAGCGCAGCCATGAACGATGATTTTAGCTGCCGCCCCCGCCAGACCAATCTAATGACCGATGTCACCGGCTCAATCGAATGTCTCAAACACAGCAAAAAACATCTCAAAAATTGGATGAAAAGCGAAAAGCGGCCGACCATGTTCCCACTTAATTTACTCGGCGCACGTTCGCAGATATCGTATCAGCCAAAGGGTGTCGTTGGGGTTATCGCGCCGTGGAATTTCCCATTTGGCATGGTTTTTGAGCCGCTTGCGGGCGTGCTAGCCGCAGGCAACAGAGCTATGATCAAGCCGTCCGAATTTACCCCGGCGACTTCATCAATCATGGCTGAAATTATTGGCAGTGCTTTCGACCCAAGCGAGCTTGCGGTTTTCACCGGCGGCCCCGAAGTCGGTCAGGCTTTTTCCACTCTGCCATTTGATCATTTGATTTTCACCGGCGCAACCAGCGTCGCCCGCCACATTATGTCTGCCGCCGCTGATAATCTGGTACCTGTCACGCTCGAACTGGGCGGGAAATCACCAGTCATTATCACACGCAGCGCAGACATTGGTGAGGCGGTGCAACGCATCATGGTGGGCAAGATGCTGAACGCAGGGCAAGTGTGCATTGCCCCTGATTATCTGATGGTGCCGGAAGAAGCACTCGAGCAGGTTATCGAAAAAGCGACCAAAATCGTCGGGGACATGTACCCCAAAATTTTAGACAATAAAGACATGGTAAACGATCGACATTACCAACGCATTTCGGCAAACCTGGCCGACGCCGAAAAGCGCGCAATCCGCACTGTCACCATTAATCCGGCGGATGAGGATTTCACCAAAAACCCGAGCCAGAAAATCGCACCGACCTTGATCATCAACCCGGATGATGAGGCCATGTGCATGCAAGACGAGATTTTCGGACCGATTTTGCCGATCAAAACCTATAAGAATTTTGAAGAGACCATTAGCTATATCAATAATCGCCCACGCCCCCTGGCAGCTTACTTTTTTGGCAAAGATAAAGCCGAGGAGGAACGCTTCTTAACAGGCACCACATCGGGGGGTGTATCGATCAATGATGTGATGTTCCACATGTTGCAAAAAGATCTGCCCTTTGGCGGTATTGGCCCCAGCGGAATGGGCGCTTATCACGGCATTGAGGGGTTTAAAACCTTCAGTCATGCCAAAGGTATTTACCGCCAGCCAAATCGGATTCCTTTTGCTAAGCTCGCCGGGTTCATGCCGCCCTATGGTGATGCATCTGAAAAAACTATCCGCCAAAAGGTCAAGAAATGAGCCCCGAACTTAATCGGGCACGCACCCAAGACCAGAAACTTTTCCGGCGTCAGCAAATATTGGACGCGGCGCAAGCGCATTTCAAAGATGTGGGATACGAAGCATTTTCAATGGCTAATTTGGCGAAATTATCCGGTGTCGCCAAAGGGACGTTATATTTGTACTTCACCACACGCGAAGAAGTGTTTCTGGCTCTATATGGGCAAAGTCTGGTTCGCTGGAGCGAAGCTTTCATTTCCGGTCTGCCCGCCGCTATGCATGATCGCGATTACTGCCAGCGCCTCCACAGTACCGCCATGGCCGATGAAGGGTTTGTGCCCCTACTTGTGCGTCTTGAGCACATTATCGAACATAATGTTTCCTTTGCCCGCCTTATTGAATCCAAACGCTTGTTCGCCAAGCGTCTTGGGCACGTCGCCGAGGCCAGCGCAACGGTGCTTGGCTTGACACAGACCCAAGCGCAAGCGCTGGTGAAAGCCATGGGTGTGCTGCTGGTTGGCGTTTCCGGCGCCGATCAAGGCCCGAACCTACAAGGCGAGAGCGTGCCGCACGATGTTCAAGAGTTTATCGATGGCTTCGCCTCGGAAAAATTATTCGTAACAAATGCCTGCTTCATCATCCGCGGCATCCGCGCCGATGATGGCTCAACGGCTTGAATTCTGACAAGGAAATCCCAATGCCCATAAACCGACAATGGCTATTAGCTGCCCGCCCTGACGGGCTGATTGGCCCGCAAAACTTTACCTACACCGAAACCAGCGTGCCAGAAATTGGCACGGAGGAAGTGCTAGTTAAAAATCTCATGCTGTCGTTTGACCCGACGCAACGTAATTGGATGGTCGACCGTCCTGGTTACCTGCCCCCTGTGGAGATTGGCGCACCGATGCGGGCAGGCTCGGTGTCACAAGTGGTGCAATCCAAACATCAGGATTTCGCTATAGGCGACTTAGTGCAAACAACCGGCTGCTGGCAAGATTATGCAGTTGTAACGCCAGGCAAAGGCCCGATGGGTGTCAATAAATTACCACCCGGCGTATCACCGGAAATGATGCTGTCCATTCTCGGCATTACGGGCATGACGGCTTATTTTGGTCTCATGGATATCGGCATGCCGAAAGCCGGGGACACTGTTTTGGTTTCCGGCGCCGCCGGTGCTACCGGATCAGTTGTAGGTCAAATTGCGAAGCTGAAAGGTTGCCGCGTGGTTGGCATTGCTGGCGGTCAAGAAAAATGCCGCTGGCTGAGCGAAAAAGCCGGATTTGATGCTGTCATTGATTACAAATCTGAAGATGTTTCTGCCCAAATCGCCCACCACTGCCCTGATAAATGGGACATATTTTTCGACAATGTTGGCGGTGATATATTAGAAGCGGCCCTCAACCATATTAACCTCTACGGCCGCGTCGTGCTGTGCGGGTCCATTTCCACTTATAATGCCAAGCAGCCCGAGCCAGGCCCGAACAATTTGATGGCACTTGTCACTAATCGCGGGCGCATGCAGGGCTTTATTATTCTCGACTTCCTGCCGCGCGCCATGGAGGCCATTGAGCAGCTTATGGGCTGGGTCGCTTCTGGCGACATTGTTTACGAGGTCGATATGGCGGAGGGTTTTGAAAATATCCCCATCACCATCCAGCGGCTTTATACTGGGGGAAATTTCGGCAAGCAATTACTGAAAATTGCGGACCCAGCATAACGCTATTGTGTTTGGCCTGGTTCTGATCGCCAAATTCTGCTGGTCAGGTCTACCTGCCAGGCCTGCTAATCAATCACACTGGTGCGCAAAACACCCAGATGTGAGCCATAAGAAAGTACGCGATCACCGGCGCGCAAATACGCCCACGGCATCCAAATATTTGGCAACTGGAACGCCACCCCTTCGGGCGTGCCCAGCAGCACAGCCGTGCCCTTTTTGAGGCCAGAGCAATCAGCTATGTTAACCGTCCCGTTCCGCTGATAAAATTCTTCATCACAAATTGAGATCGCTCTTTGCGCGATAGCAGGCGCATCCCAAATCATCAAGGAGGCACTGTCACGCTGGCGAAGGCGGCCATTTACGCTCAAGCCTAATTCGATCTGATTGTAAAAATCGGCTTTTTGGGGCACGACCAAAATGGCGCCCACCGGCAACATTTGATCGCCTCCCTTGGCGTCGGGAAATCCTGTCAGACCCATGGGTTTGTCCATATCTATGTTTTGCACCAGCGCCCAGCGGTCGGTTAGGTCATTGCATAATACGAAGGCGAACCGGCCCATTTCACCAGGTTTGATATCATCAACCGCAACGCCGCATAACTCGACCTCGTAGTCCAATCGACCCCGCCGCGCCACCGACGCATCCCACGGTGTTGGAACGGATAATTTGGGAAACAAAAATGGCCCATCATCGAGGCCCGTTTCTTCGGCATGGGCTTTGAAGTTCACGCCGGCCCCGATAATGCGCGACGGCGTGTCAAATGGCACACCCAACTCATCCCAGGCGTAGGTTGCGCTTTGGCTATCCAGAAGCACTTCGAGTGCAGCCTCACCGAGCACTGTGACATAATCGAGCGGCCCATCATTTTGCACACCTGTGGCGACCCCAAGGTCAACCCCGCTAATGCCATCGCGGTTCATTTCGGTAACCAACAGACTTTTACCATCGCGCGTGCGTGCAAAACTTAATGCCTGTGTGGTGGATGCCAGTTCAAAAGCGGCAGCAGGCGCTTCGCTCATTTGCTCTTTAAAAATTGGGCGGGAGACATAAAAACTCTGCCCCACAAACGCGATGATTATGACCGAAAAAAATGCGATGAATATTCGTAGCAACGTTTTCATGTGCCTAAACCAAAATCAGACCTGTGGTGTTCAAGACACTCATCAAGCAAGCGCCAAAAAAGTTTGTGTCGACTTTGAAAACCTTATCGCCGAACGTCCAGATTATCGGCTTAATACCATTTTCATCCGCCAACGCGCCTGCGAACATAGGCATGACGAGCACGGTGGCGAAAAATGACCCAATCCAGATATAATTCATCAGCGCACCAAGCATCAGATCGCCCGTGCCCCAGATGAAATACAAGGTCAATATCGCTAACGCCGAATTACCAAATACCTGCCACACCACATGGAAGCGCGCGTGGGCTGTCCATAACGGATTTGTGGCATGCGTTTTATTAAAATCAGCTACCGCCGGGCCGATCATAATCATCACGGCGACGAGACTCACCAGCCCATACCCGATTAAGTTTGTATCCATTTTCCGCTCCTTAAATCAGGCCCGCATAAGAACCACCGTCTAACTGTAAATTCTGGCCGGATATAAAGCCGGCCTGTGCCGAGCACAAAAAAGCGCACGCATCGCCAAACTCATCCGGCTTGCCAAGGCGTCCAGCGGCAATGGTAGCTTCCATTTCGGCGCGTGCTTCTTCGTATGTGATGTTTTTAACCGCCATAGCAAGCTCGGCCATTTGCTGTTGACGGGCTGTGTCAAAACGTTCGGGCAGCATGTTGTTGATGGTCACATTGTCTTTGGCGACTTCTTTTGACAGGCCTTTGGCAAATGCCGTTAACCCCGAACGCGCCGCTGTCGACAGTCCCATATTCGGATGTGGGGACTTCACCATCGCAGAAGTAATGTTCACAATGCGGCCAAACTTGCGCGCGCGCATGCCATCAATGACGGCGCGGATCAGCAAAGCCGGTGCAACCATGTTTGATGTTAGCGCCGCACCCCACATGGCTTCATCCCATTGCTGATAGGTGCCTGGCGGTGGCCCATTGTTATTATTGATCAAGATATCGGGATCTTCGCATGCCGCGATTAATGCGTCACGGCCAGCTTCGGTATTCAAATCTGCCGACACTCCAGACACGTTTTCATTTATCTCACTCAGTTCGACAACGGCTTTTGCGAGCGTTTCCTCGTCGCGTCCATTGATCACTACATGCGCGCCTTCGCGTAAAAGTGAAGCTGCGCACGCATAGCCCAGACCGCGCGACGAGGCGCAGATCAGTGCCTTTTTGTTTTGCAATCCTAAATCCATCACTCTTCCCTTCGGTTTGCGCGCGCCCGTATTAAGTGGCGAGGCCATAAGCTAATGCGGTCTTTAAACAGTCGGTCACGGCTTGCGCGCTCAGTCCTTCATGCGTAAAGCGCGCTGCAATATGCCCGTCCGGGCGCACCAGCAAGCCTGCCAAATTTTCATCGTCTGCTGCAAACCTTACGCTCAGACTTTCACCGACCGACCAAAATGCGTCCTCATCTTGCAGTATCGTCACCCCCGACACAGCTGACGCACCGGACACATTGTCCAGTTCAGGTCGCATTGCGGTCGCACTTAGTAACAGCGTAAAACAGTTTGCCGGCATAAGCTGCGTGAGTGAATTGTTCTGTCCAACCTGCTCAATTTCGAGATGCGGCACCGCATCACCGCGCCGATAGCTTGGTTGGTAGTCGTTAACCGCACGACCCGTATCATCATGGCCGCCATAGCTATATCCATATTGCAGGCGCAAACTGTCAAAATGTAACTTCTGCGCTTCAATAGCGGCAGTCAATTCGGGTAATGCTTCGCCATCGGCACTGGCCTTGGCACAAATATCATCGAAATGAGTCATCATGTTCTCCGGATCTGGCCCGAGCAAGTACATGACCAACTCAATTATCTTCATCGCGTTTTCGAGGCTTTGCGCACTATTGATCTCAGCGGCTGGTTTGCGTTCAGCTTCATAGCTATCGAGCAGACTATCGGGCGCAGCACCGTTCTTCACAGCAGCAATTTTCCAAGCAATATTCTGCGCGTCGCCAATCCCTGTGTTCAAACCCAACCCGCCAGCCGGTGGGAACCGATGGGCAGAATCCCCAACCAAAAAAACACGGCCTTGACGATAACGCTCAGCAACTTGCGATGTCATTACCCACGGGCTGACATTGTGGAGAGTGAAGGCAACATCTTGCGACCCGAGCGCGTCGCGGATAAGCGTGTGGCAGCGCGCGTTATCAAAATGGGCAAGATCGTGCATATCCGGCGGGCAACTATGCATCAACACCCAATTATCACCATCATCGTAGGAGATCAGCGTGCCACCGCCAGTGGGCGCCATCAGCCAGTGCAACACCCCCGGATGTGTGCGCGTAAGATGCGATAGATCGGCATGAAAATGCAGCGTCATAAATGGTTGGATCGCGTCCGGGCCGATCATAGCAATGCCGAGATCTTCACGCACATGAGAGGCCGCACCATCAGCCGCGAGCAAATAATCAGCCTTGAGCGTGTCTGTGTCGCCCTGCGCCATCTCAACATGCACCGTCACGTTTTTATCATTCTGCTCGACGCCCTTATAGGTAATGCCGCGCCGCAAATCGATGCGGCGGTTTGCGAGAACATGACTTTCCAAAATAGCCTCGTAGCGTGGCTGCGATATATTGGCGAGCCGGTGGCTCACAATTTTTTCCACGCCATCATCTTGGCGTTCATAATCAAGACTTCCCAGATGTGCGCCAGCCAGTGTCGACCAAAACTGAACCTTACCGCCGAGAGAAACCGGCAAAGCGGCGTCATATATTTCCTGCGGATCAACCCCGACACTGCGCCCGATTTCAATGGTTTTGCCATTGACAGCGTGGGCGCGCGGCACAGGATTAATCCCGCTGCGGCGTTCAATGATAACCGAGCTCAGACCTTGTTGTGCGAGCAATAGCGCAGACAACATCCCTGCGGGACCTGCACCAATAATTATGACATCACTCATCTGGCGTCTCCACCTATCGCGATCACCTGCCGACGCCGCCTAACTAATCGAATACCGAACCCAACAATGCTAGCAACAAATCCGAGAACAAGGGCCAGAAACACCCAACGACCAACGCTGTGGATCAGTATTTCGATCAGCAGAAACCGAGCTTCACAATCCCATCCGCATTTGCCGACATAGACGCCACGAATGCTGCGCTCAAGCGGCGGCGCGGGCGCAATCACCCCTACTTGCTCAGCGAACTTGTCATAGTCCGCAAGCAGGCGCGTCGCAATCTCAGGGTGCGTTTCGACCAGATCAATGGTTTCGCCCGGGTCGGATTTCAAATCGAACAACTCTGGGTCTCCCGTACTGAAAGGTGGAAGTAAGCGCAATAGTTTCCAATCGCCATCACGAACCATCATATTCCCGAACAGCTCCATCACGATGGGCGGGCGCGGTGCGTTTTGCGCTCCCTGCCAAAGCGGGACCAGCGATATACCACGGGGTTTGGGTTTGTCGGCATAAAGCGGCAGGGTCGCGGCATCGATATTGGCGAGTTGATAAAGACTGGGGGCAATATCGGATACATGACCGGGGGCATGCGCAATGCGTCCGGCGGGCACGCGTGGCCCTGCGATGATTAACGGTGTGCGGATGCCCCCTTCAGTAATCATCGCCTTGAATAAGCGATTGGGACCGTTCAATACAGCCGCCCACTCCGCCGAAATGAAAGTATGCGACCCCATACGTCCGGCGTCTGACGGGTCCATTTTCCGTTCCGTGTGCAACCACTCGCGCGACGTGCCTGGATAGTTTAATGGCGTAACGGCCGAAGCGCCATTATCTGACATAAAAATAACATAGGTGTTGTCCAACTCGCCC
>DKNW01000048.1 GCA_002469805.1 Rhodobiaceae bacterium UBA7378 | reverse complement strand
TCGGCGGTGAAATAGATGAAGATGGCAGCGCGACGGTTATTTTACTCGGCCCAGCGCCGAATAATGCGCTGGGCTTGCCTGCCGGTGCCATTAGCGTTGCCAATGATTTCGGCACTATTGATATTACCCGCCCCGGCTTTGTGACCGAAATATCCGCAACAACCGAACAAGCCCCGCCATCAGCGCCGGTACGGGCAACGCCTGCACAGCTCCAAAGCGTTGAAACGTCGCTATTTGAACAGGCATCCAACGTGATTGCTGAAGAACTGGGCATTGACGCTGACACGCTCAATCTCCAGCAGGGCGAAGATACTGACGGCGATGGCGAACTGGACAGTTTTGTCGGCAATGCGGCGCTTGGCTCTGCGCTGGGTGCAGCCACGAGCAATGGCAGTGTGACGACCGATGATGCATTACGCGCCAGTGTGGCCTTAACCCTGTTCGGTGATGGTGTTCTTGATATGAGCAGCGATGAGGCCGCGCAGTTTTTCAACGGCGTCAATCTGGGTGGCGAGATCGCCAATTTGCTGCAAAACGGTAATTTCAATTATCTCGGCCCAACGCAGATTTCCGAGCTTGCTGGTCTTACCGGAACAACAACTTTCTTCGGTAATAATGCGGTCATTCAAGACGCAAACGGCAATAATGCCGGCACGTTTTCAATGAGCCATAGTTATGATTTTTCCAACCAGAATGTTACGGCAAATCTGACGGGCAATTACAGCCTCGATAATGGTGCCGGCACAGCACTTTCCGGTAGTTTTAACCAGGTCAATCAGGTCATTGGCTGGAACGGTGCTTCCGGCAATGCAAGCTTCACCGTTCAGGACGATTTCTTCGGCGATCCCGGCCTCGCTGGTCAGTATGGTGTTTCAGTGCATATTGGCGACAGCAGCACAAGCGGCGTCACAGGCGCGCCGTCATTCGCAACGCTCTCAAACCCGCAGGCACTGACATCTGACCAGACATTGCATGTTGGCACATTTGGGTCGCTATCCAATGTCGACAACAATACCGGAGCCAGCCCTGTCGCCAGCTTCGCGCAAGGCGGCGTAAACGTCTATCTGACATCGAACTCGCAAGGCCCGATCGCCGAAGCGCAGGGTTCTATCTTCGGCATGGAGAAACAGTAATGAGAAAGCTTGTATTCATTTGCGTTCTGATTTTTAGCCTGCCATTTCAGCTTCACGCTGGGGTTCCTTACGCCGAGATTCTGGCAGATCCGGACAACATAGAACTGAACCAGAAATATGCCGTCGAGCAGCTTGAGGCCGGTAACGCAAAAGGCGCGCTGGCTGCGATTGAACGGGTTCTGGCGGCCCAGCCTACTGACTTAACCGCCCGCCTGTTTCGTGCGCGTATTTTGATGGCGCTGGGCAGTGACTTGCAAGCCGATAGTGAGTTGCAGGCGCTATCGAAATTGCCTCTACCAGACGCCGAGGCGCGCATGGTTGCCAATATGCGCGACCAGATTTCAACCCGTCGGCGTGCTTGGCAGCATATGTTGACGCTCGGTCTTGGTCTCGTTGACAGCGATAATGTGAACAATTATCCGGCATCCGGCATGGTGACGCTGCAAAGCCAGGAAAGCAGCTATTCGACTTTCGACATTGCCGGTAATGAGTTTAAAGAAAAGCTCGACGATCAGGCCACTACATATAACGTGTCGCATCTTTCGATTTACGACCCGCAGCTGCAGACAATCGACCAGATTTTTGCCAATTTTGCCGTCGCCGGATCTGAAGAGGGCGACACCGGCTATCTCGCTTATCAATCACTGAACGCCAGCCTTGGGGTCCGTATGCGGTTGGGCGAAACGATTGTGACGCCACGGGTGAGTTTTAGCGATATCGACAATGACTTTGAATTGCTGGGCGATCTGAATATCACCTCCTATGGGCTTGATGCCTACCGGAAAATCTCCGACGCGCTTCAGGCCAGTGGCGGCCTGAGTTATGTCGAACGCGGATATGAGGGTGCCAAAAGCACGCGAGACGGCAATACGATGGGGATTTCTGCCGGGATAAATTATCTGCTGAGCCCGCGTACGAATATTAGCTTTTCGGCAAATTATCAACGCGTTGACGCAGATACAGACGCAGATCAGGACAAGAGCGTTATTGCCGGGCAAATAGGCCTTTCCACCATGCCCGCCAACGGGCATATCGTGTCGCTGGCCGCGATCTATAGCGATGCCCAGCATGACAATAAATATAGCGGATCCATCGGGGCGTTATCGAGCGGCAAGCAGCGCGGCGATCAGGTCACGTCTTATCGGCTGAATTATACAGTTCTGGGGCAAAGCCTCGCTACACAGTTGCGCAATTTCCGCTTGCAGGCAGGATATAATTTTTCGGACACACGGTCGAATCTGACTGACTTCACCAATGACAATCGCAGCTTCACCCTGACACTAAGCTATATGTTTAGCTATTAGGGGCGCAAAAGGGGCGCGAAGAAAATTAGCCAGAACGACAATGTCACTGCGCCGGCAAGCGATGACACCATGATCGAACTGGACGCCGCACCTGGGGCTGAGCGGTATTGTTCAGCCAGCACAGATGTCAGCACGCCAGTGGGCATCGCAGCCAGCACCGTTATAGTCGCCACCCAGAGCGGTGGCAGACCGAAAATAAATTGCGCGACTAGATATGTCCCAAGTGGCTGTACGGCTAGCTTGAAAATGGATATATAAACGGCGACACCAACACTGCGCCGCACCGCAACCGTCGCCAGCGTGCCGCCAACCGACACAAGCGCGAGTGGAATGGCGGACTGGCCCAATATGTCGAGAAAGCTGTCGACTGGCCCTGGCAGGGCAATGCCCGACAAATTCCAAAAAACACCCGCCAGCAAAGCGATCAGAACATTCTGATTAGACAGCGATTGGGGCAAAGCTGCCAAGGCCGCACGAAAAGATTGCGCTGTCGCCGTGGTCAGTTCCAGCAGCAAAATGCCAGTGGAAAATATCAACAGGCCGTGGAACGCCAAAACCAGAAAAAGCGGCAGGGCAGCGGCCTCACCAAATGCCGTCAGAATGATTGGAATGCCCAGCATGACCGTGTTCGAGAAACTGGACGCGAAACCGAATACTACCCGCTCCGATGCCCTGCGCTTGGGAAATAACACCCGCGCCACACCGATAGATGCGAGCATGCAGGTAAACATAACAATATAGTAGGAAACCCAAAGCCCCCATGGTGTGGTTTCAGGAAACTCTGTGATGGCAACATTGCGGAACAAAAGCGCTGGCGCGGCGATAGTGAACACGAACTTATGCAGCACCTTGTTCTGCTCAACGGAAAAGATCTCACGATTAACGAGCAAAAACCCAAGCACAATAATGGCAATGACGGGGAAAATGACGGAAATCGCTGTGATCATGATGGCCCGTCTAATCACACTTCTCGTGCTTTGCCAACCTACGGCTGCTAACCTAAGACTGCCAATCGGGACTTCTTAACCTGTACCCTTGCGAATATTTGGTGGATTTTTTGGTTTTTCGTGCCCGCATATCAGCGGGGCAGGGCCGCGTTGACAGCCTCGGTGATCTTTGACGCATTCGGGCGCGTCATGGAAGAAAAATAAGTGACCGGCTGACCCTCGGCATCGATGAGATATTTGTAGAAATTCCAGCGCGGCCGAGCTGACGCACCCAGTTCGCTAACCAGCCATTTATACAAAGGATGCGCGTTTTCCCCGCGCACTGACACCTTATCGCTCATCGGAAAATCAATATTGAAATTGACGCTGCAGAATTCCTTGATTTCATCGCGCGACCCCGGCTCCTGATTGCCAAAATCATTACTAGGCACACCGATCACAACAAGACCACGCTCTTTATATGTCGTCCACAGCGCTTGCAGGCCGTCATATTGCGGGGTGAAACCGCATTGCGAGGCCGTATTGACCAGTAGCAGCGGGCGGCCCTGATAAGCCTTTAAATCCAGTTCGCCCCCGTCAATAGCGGGCAGAGTAAAATCGTAGGCAGAACCCGTATGTCCCGGGGTTGCAAGGGCCAGAAAACCGAGGCAGCACAGCACCGCATATCGTAGCAAGATGTTCATATATCCCTAAAATAGCGTGCAGATGCGCTGCGGCAAGCGCAAATCTCTGCGGGAAATCCGGAAATATGCTAGAATTTCGTTTATTGATAACGGAGCGATTCGGTCAAAGTATGCAGGCGTTCGCAACAGATATAGCAGTTTATATTGCGTGTCCTTCATGTTCCCAAACAGGGCTTGTTGATCAGTCGACACTCAGTGCTGCGCGCATGCGCCGGGCCCGCGTTATTCTAACATGCCACGCGTGTGGGGAACGCTTTGATGCCACCCTCGCCGAAGAGGTGGCGCTTCCCTCCTCAGCTTTTGACACGGTCGACAGCCCACTTACATCACGCAATCCGGTCGAAACGGAAGATGCGCCGGAAGAAGAACCGGAACCGCG
>DKNW01000010.1:13881-19482 GCA_002469805.1 Rhodobiaceae bacterium UBA7378 | reverse complement strand
CCGCGCCGACAGGAACTTCGTCGGCGCGCGCGGCGGCCTCGGCTTCAGCCAGCGCCAGGGTCATATAGTCAATGGTCATATAATCAGACGCACTCATGCGCGCACACTAGCATGGTGGCCCCGACGCGTGCTACACGGAAGCTATGGGGCATAAAGCTAGATCCACGCCATCGCAAAACACGCCATCGCGAAATAGGGCGGCCAAATCGCGGGCAGGCGATAAGCGCCCCGGGGAAAAATCGGCATTTGCCGGAGAGCGCATCGCCAAAGTGTTGGCGCGCGCGGGTGTGTGTTCGCGTCGCGATGCCGAAAAACTTATCTCCGAGGGGCGCGTCTCGGTGGATGGCAGGCGGCTTGACACTCCGGCGTTTAATGTGACGCCGCAGCAAAAAATCAGCGACGACGGCAAAATATTGGGCGCGCCGGACCCTCCACGCTTGTGGCGCTTTCATAAAACCACCGGACTTGTCACCACCACGCGCGACCCGGAAGGTCGGCCCACCGTGTTTCAGAAATTGCCGCCCAACCTGCCGCGGCTCAACGCGGTCGGTCGGCTCGATATCAACACGGAAGGGCTGTTGCTGATGACCAATGATGGCGGTCTGAAGCGGTTTTTAGAATTGCCGAGCACGGGTTGGTTGCGCCGCTATCGGGTGCGCGCTTTTGGAACGGCTGACCCTGAACGTCTGGCGGATTTGAAAAACGGTATCGAAATTGACGGTGTGCGCTATCGCAGTATTGAGGCCGAATTGGAACGCAAACAAGGCGGCAATGTGTGGATGACGGTCGCATTACGCGAGGGTAAGAACCGCGAAATCAAGCGCGTGCTAGAGCATCTCGATATGAAAGTGAACCGGCTCATCCGTCTGTCTTTCGGGCCGTTCCAGCTGGGTAATCTGGAGGCCGGACAGGTCGAGGAAGTGCCGCGCCGTGTATTGCGCCAGCAATTGGGGCGCGAATGGCACAAGCTGGTCGGCGACGAAGGAGCTGGCGCGTCGGCCAACCCAACTGACCCTCATGCTTCGGCATCGACTGGTGTCTCTGAAAAAGCCGGAAAACCGCAAAGACGCAACGCTCACAATCGCGGGGTTCAAAATCATGGGACCGAAAGACGCGAAACTCAAAATCGCGGGAATAAAAAACCCGAAAGACCTAGCGGTCCCAATGCGCGTCGTCGGCGGTAAGTTTGGCGGCACTGTTCTGGCAGCACCCAAGGGGCGCACCACACGCCCGACGGGTGAGCGCACGCGCGAAGCCTTATTTTCAATTCTGGAAGCACGGCCTGACTACTCATTGGTCAATGCACGTGTGCTTGATCTGTTTGCCGGCACAGGCGCGTTGGGGCTTGAAGCCTTATCGCGCGGCGCTGATTTTTGCCTGTTTGTGGAAAATGATACGCGTGTGCGCGGCGTATTACGGGAAAATTGCGAAGCCTGCGATGTGATCGGGCGGTCTAAGATTTATCGCCGCGATGCAACGCGCCTGGACGCACGTACCTCGAGTGCAGGGCCGCCCTTTGACCTCGTATTTGCCGACCCGCCATATGGTAAAGCCCTCGCCGAAGCCGCGCTGACAGCCATCGCCCAAGGCAATTGGCTGGCTTCCAATGCTTTGGTGGTGGTTGAAGAAGACCGCCGCGCTGCGTTTACACCGCCGGTTGATTTTACCCAAAGCGAACGCCGCACTTATGGCGACACTGAATTGGTGTTTCTGGAGTTTTCGACTAGCTAGCGCCTGTGTCTGCCTAACCGACAGCGCCAGCTTTCTGGGCATAGTACCAGCCAACATCGGAGAGCGGTTTCACGCGGTCTTCCATCAAGGCAGCGTGCTCGTTTGAAGCTGTGCCATCGCGCACCCGACCGACAATGCCCTGCAAAATACCGGCCAGACGGAACATGTTATAGGCTATGTAAAAGTCCATATTCTCAATGCTGTCACGGCCGGTATGTTCGCAATAAAGGCGTGTGTATTCTTCGGCATTGGGAATGTTGAGGCTGTCAAAATCGACGTCCTGCAATGTCTGCGTGGACGCCCCATCCGACGGCATGAACCATTGCATCAGGTGATAGGTAAAATCGCCAAGCGGGTGCCCAAGTGTTGAGAGTTCCCAATCAAGCACCGCCAACACTTCGGGTTTTTCGGGATGCAGCACCATATTATCCAGCCGGAAATCGCCATGTACAATGGAATTGGCATCATCGTCGGGAATGTTGCCGGGCAGCCATTCAATCAAATTATTCATCGTGCCAATGTTTTGCGTTTCCGACATTTGATATTGTTTTGTCCAGCGCGAGATCTGCCGCGAGAAATAATTGCCCGGTTTGCCAAAATCAGCCAGACCAATGGCTTCATAATCAGCTGTATGCAGTTTTGCCAGCGTCGAGATCTTGGCCTCGAAAATAGCTCGGCGACCTTCGCGCGGAATATCTGGTAGGCGTGGATCCCATAAAATGCGGCCCTCTACCATATCCATAATATAGAAAATGGTGCCGACAATGCTCTCGTCCTCGCATAAGCAATAGGTGCGCGGCACCGGAAAGCCTATTTTACCGAGCGCCGTGATAACTTTATACTCGCGGTCAACAGCATGGGCTGACGGCAATAATTTGCCGGGCGGCTTGCGACGCATGACGTATTTCTTTTTCGGTGTGATGATTTGATAGGTCGGGTTGGATTGCCCGCCTTTGAATTGACGTACCTCCATCGGCCCTTCAAAGCCTTCTACATGGGCGGCGGCATAAGCCTCCAGATTTTTTTCATCAAATTTATGGCTGTCGGCGATATCTTTTGTACCACCGTAGCGTTCAACACCCTCGTCTTGCATCATCCCCCCCTTACGTTTGCTCGCGCTCTATTTCACGCCAGCCTATATCTTGCCGACAAAACCCTTCGGGCCAGTCGACCTCAGCACAGCCAGCATAAGCTTTCGTCTGGGCCTGTGCCACTGTTTTGCCGCGCGCAGTCACATTCAGCACACGCCCCCCATTTGCCGTTAGCTGACCAGTTGCATCGGTTTTTGTGCCAGCGTGAAAAACAACCAAATCTTCGTCTTCGTGCAGCGCATTAAGATTGATAGTTGTGCCTTTATCGTATCCGCCAGGATATCCATTGGCCGCCATGACAACGGTTAGGGCCGGATCCGGTGCCCAGTTTAACTCGGTGTCTGATAGGTCGCCAATTGCCGATGCCATAAGCGCTGGCACCAGATCGCTCTCGAGCCGTAGCATCAAAACCTGACACTCCGGGTCGCCGAAACGACAATTATATTCAACCAGTTTGGGGCCTTCATCGGTCAGCATAAGGCCAGCGTATAAAACGCCGCGATAGGGCATACCGCGGGCCGCCATCGTGTCGAGGGTCGGGTAGATAATGGATTGCATTGTCTGCGCCACGAGATCAGGCGTCATAATGGCAGCAGGCGAATATGCGCCCATACCCCCGGTATTGGGGCCGGTGTCGCCATCGCCTACCCGTTTGTGGTCTTGCGCGGTTGCCAGCGGCATAGCGTTTTTGCCATCACACAGCACAAAAAAGCTGGCTTCTTCGCCGGTCATAAATTCTTCGATAACCAATTCTGCGCCTGCTTCGCCAAACGCGCCGTCGAAAATATGGTCGATGGCTGCATGGCCCGCATCCATGGTTTCGCAAATAATGACGCCTTTGCCCGCCGCCAGACCATCTGCCTTGATCACAATCGGCACGGTTTGCGTGGCGAGGTAATCATGCGCCGGTTTAGGGGCCGTAAAGCGGCCATAAGCAGCGGTGGGGATATTGGCTTGCGCGCATAAATCCTTGGTGAAGCCTTTGGAGCCTTCAAGCTGCGCGGCGGCTGCGTCGGGGCCAAATGCGGCAATATCGTTTTGCCGCAAGCTATCAGCCAGTCCGTTAACCAGAGGCGCTTCGGGGCCAATAACAACGAGGTCGATATCATGCGCGCGGCAGAAATCTACAATCGCTGGGTGATCGTCGGCGTCCAGCGGAACGTTTTCGGCCATACCAGCCGTGCCGCCATTTCCCGGTGCACAATATAGCTTGTTGCAATGCGGGCTCTGGTCGATTTTCCAGCACAAGGCATGTTCGCGTCCGCCGCTGCCCAGAACCAGTATATTGAAATTGTTTTCTGTCATATGATTGCCGCTGCAAAAAAGGTGCTCGATCCGGTTGAACCTTCTATCATATTGAGAGTTGTAAAGGCAAAGATGCATGGAAGATTTAGAAACGAATCTTGTCGAATTTTCGGTCAGCGAGTTGTCTGGGGCCATTAAACGCCAGATTGAAGACAGCTTTGGGCGCGTGCGCGTGCGCGGTGAATTGGGGCGTGTGTCGCGTCCGGCCTCGGGTCATGTGTATTTCGACGTAAAAGATGACAAGGCCGTGCTTGCATCGGTGGCTTGGAAAGCAGTGGTGCAGAAAATGTCGGTTCAGCCCGAACAGGGGTTGGAGGTTATTCTCACCGGACGCTTGACAACCTTTGCCGGTCAGTCGCGATATCAGCTTGTTGTCGATACGCTGGAGCCCGCGGGCGAGGGAGCTTTGATGGCTTTGCTGGAGGCGCGCCGAAAACAGTTGGCTTTTGAAGGTGTTTTCGATGCGGCTAACAAGCAAGAGCTTCCTTTTCTACCGCAGTGCATCGGGGTTGTTACCAGCCCCAGCGGTGCGGTTATTCGCGATATTTTGCATCGGCTAACGGATCGTTTCCCGTGTCACGTCTTGGTGTGGCCAGTGCGCGTGCAAGGCGATACATGCGCCGATGAAGTGGCGCGTGCGATCGCTGGGTTCAATGCGCTAGCACCCGATGGCCCCGTGGCACGACCCGATGTTTTAATCGTGGCACGTGGCGGCGGAAGCCTCGAAGATTTGTGGCCTTTCAATGAGGAGGTTGTTGCGCGCACTGCGGCGCAATCCGATATCCCGCTCATCTCGGCGGTTGGGCACGAAACGGATACGACATTGATCGACTATGCTGCTGACTGGCGCGCGCCTACACCAACCGCTGCGGCGGAAATGGCGGTTCCTGTGCGCGCCGAGCTGCAAGCATCGCTCGCCGATTTGCAAGGCCGTCAGTTACGCGCCCAAATGCGCCAGTTCGAGCGTCTGGATGCCCATGTGTCGGGGTTGGCTAGAGGTTTGCCGAAATTTGAGGATCTACTGGCTTTGCCGCGCCAGCTTCTCGACAATGCCAGCCAGCGCTTGGGAGCTGGTTTGTCCAAGAATGTTGGGGTGCATGCCACGCGCGCAGCGCGCATTGCTGCGCGCCTTAATCCGGCCACGTTGGGCCAGCGTACGGTATTTTTCCACCAGCGCCTGAACGATCTGGATCGCGGGCTGCATACGCGGATGCGTGAGAATATCCGGCAGGCGCATCAGGCGATTGATGCAATGGGCCGCCAGTTAACCCTACTCAGCCACGAATCCGTACTGCAGCGCGGGTTTGCGCTGGTAACAAATGCAACCGGCCTTGCGGTGCGCCAGCCCGATGATGCGCCAGTGGGTAGCAATGTCGATATTCAGCTGGCGGGCGGGAAAAATCTTGCCGCCCAAATCACAGCGGATGCGGCGACATCTGATCTTGTATCACAAGCTGCACCCCAAGCTGCACCC
>DKNW01000010.1:4046-13561 GCA_002469805.1 Rhodobiaceae bacterium UBA7378 | reverse complement strand
GCACCCCAAGCTGCACCCCAAGCTAAACCAAAGGCCGAACGCAAAAAACCTGCACAAAAGAAAGCCAAGCCTGTCGATGACGCGCAAGGTGAATTGCTGTAAATTCAATATTCGCAACAGAATCCAAAACGGAGTTTGAAACGGAGGAGGCAGCGCATGCGAGGCGGTCTGGCTGAAATAAAATATCTGGATGGTGATTTCGAGGTGATGAAGCCGGGGAGCTATGTGGTGTGCGCGGTGACCGGTCAAGAAATTGCATTGGAAGATTTGCGGTATTGGAGTGTGGCGCGGCAGGAGGCTTATGTCGATGCTGTAGCGTCGTTGCGCGCCGAGGATGCTGAAACCGCATGATGCGACACCTTGCTTTCCTGGTGTTTTTGCTGTCGGCATCGCTGGTGCATGGCGTGGGCGCGCAACCAGCTTTTCCGGAAGAATTTGTAAAATCCATGCGCGGCAATCTGATCCCGGGCGGACTGGTAATCATGACCCTGCAACCAGGCGCGCGCATATTATATGACGCGCGCACCCTGCCGCAAATCGACGATACGGTTGTGTTGGGTTTTGGCCGCGACGCGCCCTTAAAGCAATCGGTACTTTTTACCCGTGGTGAGGCCAGCCGCGAGATCAGTTTTCGTCTTGCCCCGCGCACCTACCAAGAACAACGCATTAACGGTTTGCCGCCGGCCTATGTGTCGCCGCCTGAAAAAGCGCTCGAAAAAATTAAACGCGAAGCCGCTCAGAAGCGACGGGCGCGGGCGGGTGCTAGTTTGCATCTGGGGTTTGGTGAAGCCTTCATCTGGCCCGTCGACGGGCGCATTACGGGCGTTTACGGGTCACGCCGGTTTTATAATGGCGAGCCGCGGCGTCCGCATTATGGCATCGATATCGCGACACCTGCCGGCACGCCGGTCAAGGCGCCAGCTTCGGGGCGCGTAACGCTGGCCTCACCGGATATGTATTTCGAAGGCGGGTTGATTTTTGTTGATCACGGCCTGAGCGTAACCTCGGTATTCATGCATTTGCAAAGTCTGGATGTGCGCGTTGGCGACATGGTTTCGCAAGGCGATGTTATTGGCACAGTTGGCTCGACAGGACGCTCCACCGGGCCGCATCTTGACTGGCGCATGTATTGGGCAAACCAGCGCATTGATCCGGCATTGCTCGCGCCACCTCGCTAATGCGGCGGCTGGTTGAGTTTTTCCAGAACGTCTTCAATCAGGCCTGCAGCATTGTCCAGTACCAGTTCGACCGGCAGACACGCTGATGCATCGCTCAGTGCCGCTAATGGCGAACCCGCCGGTGCGCCACGCAATCGGGTCAGGTCTTTTTCAGTTGTCATCAGCTTGGCATTAAGTCGTTTTGCTGTTTCGATCAGTTGCGCAGCCTCGGCATCGGTAAACAGATGATGGTCTGCAAATGCCACAGTGTCGGCAAGCGCGAAGCCGGTGTCGCGCAATGTGTCAAAAAATTTCGCTGGCTGACCGATGCCGCAATAGGCAAGCACGCGGGTTGGTACCGGCGCAACTGGCACCAGATCGCCTGTAAAAATGCGTGTGGGATCAATGCCCAACCGGTCGGTGATTATGCGGCGGGTGGCGTTGGATGACCCTCCTATAACAAGTACAGCGTCGATACGTGGCGCACTTGCGGTAAGCGGTTGGCGCAAGGGGCCGGCGGGCAAAAGCAGGCCGTTGCCCAGGCCCAGCTTGGCGTCGACCACAATCAAATTATAATTATGCGCGAGCGTCGGGTTTTGAAATCCGTCATCTTTAATGGCAAGCTGCATACCATCTGCGATGGCGCAATTAAGCGCATCGCGCCGATCGCGGGCCACATAAACCGGTAAGTCTTGCGCTAGCATAAGCGGCTCATCGCCCGTGTCGATGGCGCGGTGGTGAGTTGGGTCAACGCGCATAGTAGTAGTGTTATTGCCGCCATAGCCGCGCGAAAGAACAGCAGGCGCAAGTCCTGCGCCGTGCAATAATTTGGCGAGCGCCCGCACAGTTGGGGTTTTGCCCGCACCGCCAGCGGTTAGATTGCCGACACATATGACCGGAATGTCTGCATGCTGGGAAACGGTTGTACGCCGCCGCACGGCTTCAAGTGCGCCATAAATATGCGCAAGCGGCGTCAGCATAATGGCCGGTAAACCGACAGGTTGGTACCAGAAAGCAGGGCTACGCATGGGCACGCGCCATCAAGTGATTAAGCGCCGACAAGGTGCTGGCGCGGGCACCACCCTGACGTGCCTCATGCGCTTGCGCCGCGGCTGCGAGCTGTTTGCGTTCTTCGGGCGCGCAGAGCAAGCGATCAAGCGCTGCCGTCAATTCATGCGCATCGGCAACATTGACGACACCACTATCAGTAGAAAGCGCTTCATATACAGACACGAAATTGGCGGTATGTGGGCCGCATAGTATTGCATTATCCAGCCTTGCTGCCTCAAGCGGGTTCTGGCCGCCATGCGGCACTAGCGAGCCGCCCATAAACACACACGCATCTAGCCGGTAAAACAAGCCCATTTCCCCAAGCGTGTCGCCAACATAAAACGCGTCATCGGGTGCGGGGAGCGCGCCAGAGCTACGTCGCGCGGCACCGTGCGCGCGGGCCTTAAGCATTGCCGCTATTTCGGGTCCGCGTTCAGGATGGCGCGGGATAATAATGCATAAAAGTTCTGGATAGCTGGCACGCAATTTTTCGTGACACGCGGCAATTAATTCGTCTTCGCCGGGATGCGTGCTGGCTGCCAGCCAGACCGGACGGTTTTGTAAGGCATCTTTCAACGCCAAGTGTGCATGTGCGTCGACCTCAAGTACTGGCGCGTCGAGTTTGAGGTTTCCAGTGGACACATATCCGCGAAGACCTAACTGGTCCCAGCGTTCTGCCGTGAGCGCGTCTTGTGCCAGCAGTGTATCGAAACAGCCGAAAAGACGCTGGGCAGAATTTTTTGCCCGCCGCCAGAACCGAAAAGACGGTGCTGAAAGCCGGCCATTTACAAGTGCTGCCGGGATACCCCGCTTGCGCATGTTTAATAGCAGGTTGGGCCATAATTCGCTCTCGACAAAAACGGCAAGCTGCGGCTTCCAGTGATCAAGAAAACGTCGTACCCAGCGTGGCCGGTCAAGCGGCAAATATTGATGGGTGAGGCGGTGAATATTGGCAAAACTTTCCGGGGTAAGCTGCGCGATCAAACCGGCGGATGTGCGCGTGCCCGTGGTCAGCAGAATATGGCTATTTTCATGCGCCGCCAGCAGGTCGCCCATCAATGGCAAAACCGAGCGGGTTTCGCCTACGGATGCGGCATGCACCCAGATGAGGTGTCCGTCTGGGCGCGGTGCCATGTTACGGGCCATTTTTTCGCTAAATCGCGCTGCGTCTTCGCGCCCGGATTTCACCCGCCGTTTAAGCAAAACCGGGAGCAAAGGAGCGACCAGCGTTACGCCGACCTGATAGGCCCGCACGCCAAGCATCACGTTTCGCTCTCGCGAAATTGTGTCTGATAAAGTTCGGCATATAGCCCGCCAGCAGATAGCAGATCGCTATGTGTGCCGGTTTCGCGCAAATGCCCCTGCTCCAGAACATATATCCGGTCGGCGTGCATTACGGTGGACAGACGGTGCGCTATAATTAAAGCGGTCCGGCCTTCCAAAAGTTTTTCGAGTGCCTTTTGTACTTGCGCTTCGGAAACGGTATCGAGGGCTGAAGTTGCTTCATCCAATAGGAGAATAGGCGCATCTTTCAAAATAGCTCGGGCAATGGCGAGGCGTTGTTTTTGCCCCCCGGAAAGCCGGAGGCCACCCTCGCCAACAGTCGTTTCATAACCCTGCGGCAGGTCGCGGATAAACTCATGCGCAGCGGCTTGGCGCGCGGCATTTTCTATGTCGGCTTGTGTCGCGTAGGCTTTACCGAAGGCAATATTTTTGGCGATTGTGTCGTCGAACAAAAACGGATCTTGCGTCACTAACGCGGTTGCCGCCCGCAAGCTGTCGAGCGACACGTCGCGAATGTCTTGGCCGTCAATTGTGATGCGCCCGCTATCGATATCAAAAAAGCGCAATGTAAGGTTGAGCAGGGTTGACTTGCCCGACCCTGATGCCCCGACCAACGCCACGGTCTGCCCGGCGGGTATATCCAGCGTAATGCCGTCCAGCGCCGGGGTTTCGCGGCCTGCATATGCGAATTTAACCTGCTCAAATGTCATGGCCCCTTGTTTGACGTCAAGTGCTGGTGCGTCGGGCTTGTTAATTATTTCATCGGTGGAATCGAGAATGGCGAAAATGCGCGTACCTGCCGATACGCCCTCTTGCAACACCGTTTGCATATTCGCTACGGCCCGCAAAGGCTGATAGGCCATTAGCAGGGCCGAGATGAAGCCCATAAATTCTCCGGCGGTGAGATTGCCTTGCGTTGATTGGTAGCCGCCGTAAAAAATAATAACGCCGACCGCAATACCGGCCAGCATTTCAATCGCCGGACTTGCCGCGGCGCGTGCGCGCATCGAGCGCATGGTGTAGTTCAGCAGCGTGTCGATGGTGCTACCAGCCCGCGTGATCTGCTCGGTCTCTTGCCCATATGCTTTAACAATCCGCAAACCTCCCAATGTCTCAGATATGAGCGTCGACAGGCCGCCGATCTCCTCGAGGCCTTGGCGCGAGGCTTTGCGGGTTACGCGCCCAAGCCGATGCATGAAGACAAGTCCCAAGGGAATAACAATCATGGTGTAGATCAGCGCCAGCTGCGCATTAATTACATACATAAAAATTGTCAGTGCGATGACGGTGAGTAAATGACGCACAATATTGATGATGGCCGTGTTGACCGTGTCGCGCAGGCGCGTCGCGTCGTTCATGAAAACGGAAATATATTCCCCCGAATGTTGCTGCCCGACCCGTGCCAGGTCGCCTCGCACGAGATGGGCAAATAGATCGCGCTGCAAATTGGAGGTCGTGCGCTGTCCCACAAACGCCATAATGACATTCGACCCATATGTGGCCGCGCCTTTGAGCAGGGAAATAGCAACCACGCCGATAGGAATGAGCAGCAGCATACTCTCGTCTTGGTCGCCAAACACTTTGTCGATGGCCTGTTGAATAAACCAAGGCAGGGCGCTGGTGGTGCTGGCAACGATTACATTCGCCAGCACGCTAAGCCCAAGTAGCCACAAATACGGTCGTAAATAGGTCCGCAACATGCGCTCAATCAGCCCGTAGGACCGCCATTTGCGGGTATGATAAGCGTCGATGATATGTTCTGGCTGGTTCATCTTAGAGGCCGGCCAGCGTCATGCCTTCTACCAAAACGGTTGGCGCGTTGACGCCGCGTCGGAAGGTGAGGTCGTTGGCTGGCGTCATATTCAGGAACATGTCTTTGAGGTTGCCGGCGATTGTTACTTCGCTGACGGGGTAAGTGAGTTCACCATTTTCAATGCGGAAGCCCGACGCGCCGCGGCTGTAATCGCCGGTTGCACCATTGACGCCCATGCCGATCAATTCTGTGACGAGAAGCCCGTCGCCAATTTCGCGCAAAAGACTGGCTACGTCTTTTGTGCCCGCCGCCAGATATAGATTTGTGGCCGAAGGCGAGGGCGGCCCGCCAACGCCGCGGGCGGCGCGGGCATTGCTTTTAAGGCCCAGTTGTTGCGCTGTGGATGTGTCGAGCAGCCAGCTTTGCAAAACGCCGTCTTGCACAAGGTTGAGCGTCTCCGGCAATAAGCCTTCGCCATCAAATGCCGCCGAACGCAGGCCCCGCATCCGGTGCGGTTCGTCGATAATCTCGAGTGCCGGTGCCATGATCTGTGTGCCCATGGCATCGCGCAGGAACGAGGTGCCGCGCGCAATCGCACTGCCGGAAATTGCGGCTGCTAAATGCCCAAGCAAAGACGCCGACACGCGTGGGTCATATACGATAGGCATTTTTTTGCTTTCGAGTTTGCGAGGGTTCAGCCGCGCTAGCGTGCGTTCTCCCGTGCGTGTGCCGATCTCTTCGGGTGTGTCGAGGTCAGCAAAATGCCGCGCGCTGTGACCGGCGTAATCGCGCTCCATATTATCGCCCGATCCGGCTACCACGCTACAACTCATGGAAAAACTTGTGCTGGAATAACTGCCGGCAAAGCCGTGACTGGTCACGAGTGCGGTGGTGCCCCGCCCCCAGGATGCTCCGGCCCCTTCGGAATTTGTAATGCCCGCCATGGCGCGCGCGATATCTTCGGTCTCGTGTGCCATGCGTTGCAGATCTGCGGCGCTTGGCTCGTGCGTATCGGCGAGGTCGAGTGCAGGTAATTGGGTTGCGAGCTGGTCGGCAGGTGCCAGTCCGCAATAGCGATCTGCCGGTGTGGTTTTTGCCATTTCGACAGCGCGTTCTGCGAGGCGTTGCAGCGCATCAGCGTCGACCGCCGTGCCGGAAACAAAAGCCTGCTGTTGGCCGATAATAGCCCGCAGGCCAAGGTCACGACTTTCCGAACGTTCCGTGTCTTCCAGCACACCAAGCCGGCAGGAAACACTAAGCGAGGCACTTTCGCCAACCAGCGCATCGGCACTGTCAGCGCCCATCGCAAGTGTCATATCAATAATCTTTTGTGCCAAATCAAGATTGCGGTCGGACATAGACGCTCCTTACAAAACGCGGCCGGACGAAAAGTCAGGATGCTTTGGAGGTGAAACCCTCGGTAAAATTTCCATCGACACGCCGCCGCGCATTATGCGCCAGATTGCCCGGTTTATCTTCATCATTATGGCGCGCGCACGCCTTGCGTAAGACGCTCAAATAGCTCGGCGCCAGTTCCATCCGTTCGGCGAGGCCGCGCGCCTTCAGCGCTTTTTGCGTGGCAGGGAGTTGCCAGCAGGGAATATACATAAGCAGGTGATGCTCGACGTGATAATTCACCCAATAGGGTGCAAGAAATAGCCGCGCCAGCCAGCCCGCCTTGGTTGTGCGTGCATTGCGAAACGGGTCATCATTGTCAGGCACAACGGCATGCTCTGCAATATTGCGAATGCGCGTAATGGCCATGTGGTAGGTGAAGAATGGCAGCAGCCAAAACATAAGATAGAAGCTCCAGTGAAACAGCGCCGCGCACAAGCCAAATATTACCAGATTGGCGATGATGGCCGGACCAAGCCGCGACCAGAAAAACATGCCTCTGGCCTTAAGCGGCAGACCTTTGCTGTCCAGCGCGTTTTTGAATTGCGCCTTGCGCTGTTGGTAGGCCGTCTGTCCGGTAAGGTCGCGGATCATTTTACGGATGAAACTTTTGCGTGTGATCGGGAACGGAGCCGACAAAATTAGGTCAGGGTCATCTTCCTGTTGGGTGCGCATATGGTGTTGTAGGTGGTAGCGACGATAGGGCACTGTTCTGGCAAGAAGCGGGAACGCGCAGAACATATCGCTGACAATATCATTTAGTTTATTGTTCGGCATCAACGCATTATGCGCCGCATCATGCATCAAGATCGCCAAACCTAGCTGTCGGGCACCAATGAGCATGACGGCGAGGATGAATGTAACCGGATTTGGAAAAAAGAAGAACAGCGCCATGGCGCTGACGATGATGATCCAGGCATGAAAAATCAGTGCCAAGCCCATGAGCGACGAGCGTTGTCGCAATTCGGCGAGGGTTTCGCGGTCTAACAAATCGGTTGCGGGCACCCGCAACACTGGTGCTTGGGCCATGTTCGCTCCTTTGTTGTTCTTAATATAAGGTAATTTGGGCGCGGTTTCACCCCTTACCCACCGCTCGGTGTTGAAAACGCACAAGAAAGCTAGAAGATGCCTAGGATATAAGCCGATGCAATAATAAAGCCGGTATCGCGATTACGTCGGAAAATCCGCAAACATTGCGCCGGATCGTCAATGTCCAACTGGTAAACCTGCATTAATAAGTGCCAAGCGGCAATTACCAGCCCCGGCCAGAACAAAACTCTGACATCGCTTAAAAAGCCCGCGATCGCGAGGCAGGCAAGGGCGGCGACATAGAACAACAAGACGGCGGGAGCTGTTTTGCGCCCAAGTTTTAGGGCGCTGCTTTTCACCCCGACCAGTGCGTCGTCTTCGCGATCTTGGTGGGCGTAAATCGTGTCGTAGCCCAGCGTCCAGAAAATGCCGGCGGCATAAAGCGCGAACGCGGCAGGGTCAATATGTCCCGCCAGGCTTGTGTAGCCCACAAGCGCCCCCCAGTTAAACGCGATGCCGAGAAATAATTGCGGCCAATAGGTGATGCGCTTCATAAACGGATAAATCGCCACCGGCACCAGCGCGGCGAGTCCGATCAGGATTGTCAGCGCATTAAACTGCAGTAAGACAATCAACCCCACCAAAGCTTGGGCGATGAGAAATACCCAAGCATGGGTGACCGAAATGCGCCCCGATGGGAGCGGCCGACCGGCGGTACGGGCAACTTGCGCATCGATCTCACGATCAGCAAGGTCATTAAATGTGCATCCAGCACCACGCATGACAAATGCCCCGATGAAAAAAAGGCATATCAGCTCGAGTGGCGGATAAATGTTTTGCGGTCCGGCGGCAAGCGACAATCCCCAAAGGCATGGCCAAAACAAAAGCCAGCCGCCAATCGGCCGGTCAAATCGCGCCAACTCAGCATAGGGCCTAGCCGACCTGGGCAAATACCGCGCGACCCAATTATCTATGGCGGCATCTGCTGGCGCATGTACGGGCGCGTTTGTTGCCGCATCTTTAGGTGGGGGCGTTTCTTCGGGCAAATTATTCATCTTAAATTCCGCTCGACGGGGGATATCTGGCTGGTTATATCCCGCCGAATATATCTCAACAGGGCCGCTTTGTGATATTGTGATGCGGGATAAATTCATGACACGTCAAACCAAATCCGTCCAGCGCCTGTATGTTGACGAGCCTCTCGTAGCTGATAGCACGCTTATTTTAACCGGCAATCCGGCACATTATCTGCGTAATGTTCTGCGCGCCGATGCGGATTATGGTGTGCTTTTGTTTAACGGTGTCGATGGCGAATGGCATGCGCGCATTACCCAGATCAATAAGCGAGAGGTGTCATTGACGATCGATCACCGGACGCGGCCGCAAGATAGTCAAGCTGATATCTGGTTGTTGGTTGCACCCGTGAAACGCGCGCGGCTCGATTATCTGGCTCAAAAAGCGACCGAGATGGGGGTTTCACGGCTTGTTCCTATCATGACCGAGCGCACGCAGGGGGGTAGCCTCAATGCTGACCGGCTGCGGGCAAATGCGCAAGAAGCCGCCGAACAATGCGGTATTCTGAACGTGCCGGATATCGTGCCAGCACAACGCCTCGATGCAGTGCTAAATGGCTGGGATCCCGCAAGAAAGCTCATATTCTGCGATGAAGCAGCGCCAACGGGCGCTGGCCTGTCAGCGCTTTCAGAGCATATAGACACTCGGGCAGGTGCGCTGGCGGTTTTGATCGGGCCGGAAGGCGGCTTTAGTGAGAGCGAGCGTGAAGCAGTGCTTGGCCAGCCTGCAACACTGCAGCTTAGCCTCGGGCCGCGCGTTTTGCGCACGGATAC
>DKNW01000010.1:0-3634 GCA_002469805.1 Rhodobiaceae bacterium UBA7378 | reverse complement strand
GTGACCAGCAAGATGCATGCGCAATTTCTTGTCGAAACCAGCAAATTTGGCTAGAAAATAGTTTACACCGTCGCAGCCTCGGCGCGTGCTGAGGAGAACACATGCCTGCCGCGGATGCCAATTTTGAATATCTAGAACATGCCAACCAACTCAAAGATTGGATGGAGGCCGGCTGCAAACCTGCTGAGGATTGGCGCATAGGCACCGAGCATGAGAAATTCGGGTTTCGAACGGCTGACCATACCCCGCTATCCTATGACGGACCCGACGGCATTCGCGCCATGCTCGAAGGTCTGATGCGATTTGGCTGGCAGGGCAAATATGAGGGCGATGTGCTGGTCGGGCTGTCGCGGTCAGCTGAGGCCGGTGGCGGCTCGGTAACCCTTGAACCGGGCGGGCAGTTAGAATTATCTGGCGCGCCGCTGGCGAATATCCACCAGACCTGCGCCGAGGTGAACAAGCATTTAGCCGAAGTACGCACTGTCGCGGGCGAATTGGGCCAATCTTATCTGGGCATTGGTTATACGCCAAGCTGGGGGCTTAAAGACGCACCGCAAATGCCCAAGGGCCGCTATCGCCTGATGACCGATTACATGCCAACACGCGGCACGCGCGGCCTTGAAATGATGTATCTGACGGCGACGGTGCAGGTTAATCTTGATTTCGGATCACCTGCCGACATGATCGAAAAACTTAAAATCGCTCTGGCTTTGCAGCCGTTGGCGACAGCGCTATTTGCTAATTCGCCGTTTAAAAATGCGCGCCCGACGGGAAATTTATCCGAGCGCTCACTGGTCTGGTTGGACACAGACCCCGATCGCACAGGCATGTTGCCCATGGCGTTCGAACCTGATTTCGGCTTTGAGCGTTATGTCGATTATGCGCTTGATACGCCAATGTATTTTGTCCAGCGCGATGGTGGCTTCGTCAATGCACTGGGCATGAGTTTTCGTGATTTTATGGCCGGGAACTTGCCAGCCTTGCCCGGCGAAAAGCCGACGCCTGCCGACTGGGAAGATCATTTGACCACGCTGTTTCCTGAGGCACGCGTGAAACGTTTTATCGAGATGCGCGGGGCCGATGCCGGTTCGTGGCAGTCGCTATGTGCTTTACCGGCTTTCTGGGTCGGGTTGCTTTACGATGCCGATACACAAAGACAGGTTGCCGATATGATTGCCGACTGGACGCAAGCAGAGCGCGATGCGTTGCGCTATGGTGCACCTGTGTCGGGGCTTGCAACGCCGTTTCGGGGGGCAAGTTTGCGTGAGTTGGCGGGGCAGGTATTAAAGCTGGCCCAGCGCGGTTTGGCGGCGCGTAATTTTTCGGACGGTACGGGCGGCGATGAAACGCAGTTTTTGCACACGCTACAGGAGACGGTAGCGCAGGGGCAGACACCGGCAGATGTATTATTGGCAAAATATCACGGCGAATGGGGCGAGGATGTCGGGCCAATATTCGACACGCTGGCTTTCTAGTCCCGCTTTTTAATTTCTACGAATTTTATTTGTCAGTTCGATCAGGCAGTGCCGCCGACAGTCAGTCCGTCTATACGCAAGGTTGGCTGGCCCACGCCGACCGGCACGCCCTGTCCGGCCTTGCCGCATGTGCCGATGCCTTCATCGAGGGTCATGTCATTGCCGATCATGGAGATGCGCTGCATCGATTCCGAGCCGGTGCCGATAAGCGTTGCGCCTTTGAGTGGTGCACCCAACTTGCCGTCTTTGATCTGATAGGCTTCGGTGCACGAAAACACGAATTTGCCGGATGTAATGTCAACCTGTCCGCCGCCAAAGGCAGTGGCGTAAATGCCGTCTTTCACGCTGGCGAGAATTTCTTGCGGATCGCTCTCGCCACCTAGCATAAAAGTGTTGGTCATGCGTGGCATGGGCTGGCAGGCAAAGCTTTCGCGCCGCCCATTGCCGGTTGGTTCCATGCCCATCAGCCGCGCATTCATACGGTCTTGCATGTAACCGGTCAAAATGCCGTCTTCGATCAAGGTGGTGCGGTCGGTCGGCGTACCTTCATCATCAATGGTTAGGGAGCCGCGGCGGTCCGTAAGCGTACCGTCGTCAATGACAGTAACGCCTTTAGAGGCGACCTGCTCGCCAATGCGTCCCGAAAATGCCGATGTGCCCTTGCGATTAAAATCTCCCTCAAGGCCGTGGCCGACAGCTTCATGCAACAAGATACCCGGCCAGCCTGGGCCCAACACCACGTCCATTTCACCGGCGGGGGCTGAGATCGATTCCAAATTAGTCAGCGCTTGGCGCAAGGCATTGTCTGCTTGTTGTTGCCAGTTTTCCGGTGCCAGCCATTGCGCATATCCAGCACGTCCACCGCGACCGCTATGGCCTGTTTCCTGACGGTCGCCCTCGCCGACAACGACCGAAACATCGAGCCGAACCAGCGGACGAATATCAAATACCGGCGCGCTATCTGGCCGGATGATGCCTACGGCCTGCCACTCTCCATTAAGCGCGACCGAAACCTGTCGCACGCGATTGTCGCGCGCGCGTGTGTAGGCATTAATCTCAGCTAGCAACTCAACTTTGTCGGTAAAACCGGCGCTATCGAGCGGGTTTTCTGCCACATATAAAGGGGTGCCAGCCACCAGAGGCGCGTCTGCCCAGCTGCCTTGATGTCCCGCCAAAACGGGGCTCAGGCTGTCGGCGGCGCGCTTTAGGGCCGCCTGTGTAAGGTCAGTCGAATGGGCATAGCCCACGGCTTCATTATTAACGGCGCGCAAGCCAAAACCCTGCGCCGTGTCAAAACTAGCGGCTTTCAAGCGATTATCGTCAAATGAGAAGGCCTCCGACAGGGTATATTCCAGGTATAATTCGCCATCATCTGCGCCATGCAAAGCGCCGTCGGTAAATTTGACCGCCCGGTCTAAATCGATGTCGGTTTGCGCGAAAAACAAATCTTTCGGATCGATATTTTGCATGGCTGCGGTCTCCTGATTTTGGCTGGCTTACTTAATATGTAGTCTTAACGGTGAGACTGCAAGGGAGCGTCGCCTGCACGTCCAGTGCTTATATAAGACCTGCAAGCTGATCTGTGCATGTGATGCAGGCGAGCCTCGCGGAAATGCTGCATTGGGCATAAAGTCGCAGACACCAAGCTGGCGCTGTTATCACGCGGGTTTTTTCGGTATATAGTTCTTCAACTTCGGGGCCATGTGTCCCTTCGCACCTAATCGCGGGAGAAAACGAATGGATGCTTTCCGGCATTGCGCCAAAAATATAGCACTGGGGCTTTTGAGCCTCGGCATGCTGCCTAGCGCAGCTCTGGCGGCACAACCAAAGCCCTGGCAGCTTGGTTTTCAAGACGCTGCGACCGATAATATGGCGCAGATTACGAGTTTTAACGACTTTCTTCTTGTGTTGATGGCCGCGATTACGCTCATTGTTCTAGGGCTGATGGTTTACGTCATGTTGCGCTTTAACGCCAAAACCAATCCCGAGCCTTCCAAAACAACTCACAACACACTGGTCGAAGTGGTTTGGACGGTGGTGCCGATTCTAATTCTGGTGATTATCGCTATTCCGTCTTTCCGTCTTCTGTATTATCAGCGCGTGCTGCCCGAAGCCGATATGACCATCAAAGCAACGGGTTATCAGTGGTATTGGGGTTA
>DKNW01000114.1:1997-5854 GCA_002469805.1 Rhodobiaceae bacterium UBA7378 | reverse complement strand
AACACACCGGGCTTGCGCGATTTGCAGGCTGTGCCGCAGGTGAGCGAGATTGTCGATCGTGTGCGCAAGGTAGCACCCGACATTGCATTACTGGTCAAAATAGCTCCAGACCTGGCGCTGGATGATGCCTTGGCACTGGCACAAATGGCCCTGGATAAAAACGTCGATGGCCTTATCGTGTCAAATACAACGGTCGCGCGCGACGAAATTGAAGGCGTGCGCGGGAGCGAGGAATCCGGTGGGCTTTCGGGGCCACCACTGTTTGATCTGTCCACACAGATGCTCAGCGAGATTTACGCATTGACGCGTGGACGCCTTGCCTTGGTCGGTGTTGGCGGTGTTGCGACGCCAGCGCAGGCTTATGCGAAAATTTGCGCGGGCGCCGATCTCGTACAATTATATACTGGCTTGATTTACCACGGCCCCTGGGTCATTAGCCATTTGCGCCGCGGGTTAGCTGAATTGTTGCGGCGTGATGGATTTGAAAATGTCGCTGCTGCAACCGGGAGTGACCACCGCTAGCGCGCTTTTGTATTTCAAATTCTCACAAAATTTCGATAGGCTGAAACCATGTCATCTTCAATAAAAACACTTGCGCCCGGGCGTCGTGAAGTGAACCGGAAAAACAACCGAGACGCTATTTTAGATGCAGCTCGCGATGCATTTGCCGCCATAGGTTATGGCGGCACCACTGTGCGCGATATTATCCGCCGGACGAATTTAGCATCTGGCACGTTTTACAATTATTTCGATAGCAAAGAAGCAGTGTTTAATGCGCTGAGTGAGGAGATCGGTTCCGAGTTGCGCCATTTGCTGCGCGACGTGCGCCGCCGTGCCACCAGTTTCGACAGCTTTATCGAAGATATGTTTTACACGTATTTTTCCTATTACGCGAATAATCGCGAAAACTATTTGCTGGCACGCTCTAACCGTGGGCGTGATGGCTTGAATGAAGTGATGCAAGGACCGCAAGTGCGCGCAGGGCTGGCTGAACTGAACGATGACATTCACAAAGCCATTGCTGAGGGCGTGATCCCGCCACTTGATGTGGATTTTCTGACGGCATCGCTCGGGGGTGTGGCGTTTTCAATTCTTGATGAAATGATGGAACGCGCGCCACTTGACCCTGAAGCGGCAGCTCAATTTGCCACCCGCCTGTTTATGGCGGGCGTGCAAGGCACTTATATCGGTGATGATGTGAATGATGGTTGAAATCATGAAACAGTTAATAAGCAATAAGAAACATAGCCAGAAATAATAAGTGCCATCGTTAACCCGTGGATCAGTCGGCATGCTTGGGAGGGCATCATGAATATTCAAAAACTAATTCTTACCGCCATAAAAATGTTGCCGCCGTCGCTGGTAAGCAAGATGGCCGGGCCGCCGGTTGAAGTCGACGGGTATCGTCTTGACCCTTATCTTCACCTTTTGTCGAAGTCAGCAAAATTGGGCGGTGATGATATTGACCTTAATGAGCTGCGCGAGACCTCCAGCGCTGCGCTGGCAATGACCAACAGCAAACCGCGTGGGTCGGTTAAATGGCATGACACCAGCTTTGAGGGGCCGGGCGGTACGCTGAAAATGCGCCATTATAAGCCAGCGAAAACGGCGGGTAACGACCCAGCCATTTTGTTTTTTCATCAAGGTGGGCTGGTTGTTCTCGATCTGGATACCTGCCACTCGTTCTGCACGCAGATGGCTGAAATCTGTCGGGCCCAAGTTATCTCGCTTGATTACCGCATGTGCCCCGAGCACACGTTTCCCGCTGCGATTGATGATGCAATGGCTTTGTGGGATTTTGTGCAGGAAAACGCGGGCGAGCTCCAAATTGATGCGGGCCGTGTGGCAGTTGCGGGCGACAGCGCAGGCGGGCTCATCAGCGCCGATATGTGCTATCTCCTCAAGGCGCGCGGCGATGTACAGCCCGCAGCACAATTATTAGCATATCCATGGGTCTCAACCGATACGACACCGACTGGCTCGATGGACAGTTGCGCCGAGATGTTTCCGTTGACCCGGGCCACTATGGATTTTTTCAATCTTTGTGTGTTTCCCGGCGGTAAAATGATCGACCATGTGCTCGCAAATCCGACCGACCATCCCGACCTGTCGGGTTTGCCGCCAGCGGTTATCGCAACAGCGGGTTTTGACCCCATTCGCGATCAGGGCAATGCTTATGCCGAAAAGCTGAAAACGGCGGACAATGATGTCACGCATTATTGCTTTGGTTCGCTGACGCATAGTTTCTTGAGCTTTGGTGGCGTGACCCGTGCGGCAGAGCAGGCCTGTGCCCAGCTTGCGCGAGACCTGGCGACGCATTTGCACACCCGCTGACATTCCGGTGAACTGGTCTATATCGTCGCTATGAGTTCTTTTGCGTTACCGACGATCTTTGCTGACTGGTTTGCGGCGCGTGGCTGGCAGCCGCGCGACCATCAGATGGATCTATGGGCGGCAACATCTGCACGTCAGCACGCGTTGCTGGTTGCGCCAACTGGTGGGGGTAAAACACTGGCAGGTTTTCTGCCCAGCCTGATCGATATTACCGCGCAAAAGTTCGCACATGCGGACATGCATGGAAAAAGATCTGGTCAACACAAAACAGGTTTGCACACAATATATGTGTCGCCATTGAAAGCACTGGCGGTTGATATTCAACGAAATTTAATGACGCCAGTTGAACAGATGGGGCTTAATATCCGCATCGAGACGCGAACGGGCGACACCCCCGCAAACCGCAAGCAACGCCAAAAAACCGATCCGCCCGAAATATTGCTGACCACGCCCGAGCAAATCGCGCTGATGGTGAGTTGGCCCGAAGCGCCGAAATATTTTTCGGGTTTGCGCCATATTATTATTGATGAACTGCATGCGCTTTGTCCGAATAAGCGGGGTGATTTGCTGGCGCTGGGTTTAGCGCGCCTGCAAACTCATGCGCCACAACTGGTGCGCACCGGCCTTTCGGCAACGGTGGCGAACCCAGATACACTGCGTAGATATCTAACCCCGCAAAACGGGGAAGGTAATCTCGCCGCGCTTGTTATGGGTGCCGATGGTGCCGCCGCAGAGGTTGATATTCTGGATACAAAAGAGCGCCTGCCCTGGGGCAGTCATAGCGCCATTCATGCCATGTCGGATGTTCTGGCGGCGATTAAGAAAGTTAAAACGGCGCTTATTTTTGTTAATACGCGCTCGCAGGCTGAGCGTGTGTTTCGCGAATTATGGGCTATCAATGACGACAATCTGGAGATCGCACTGCACCACGGATCCCTAGCACGCGAGCGGCGGCGCAAGGTGGAGGCGGCAATGGCGGCGGGTAGTTTGCGGGCCGTGGTGTGCACGTCGACGCTTGATCTGGGCATAGACTGGGGTAGCGTCGATATGGTCATCCATGTTGGTGCACCCAAAGGCGCAAGCCGTTTGGCGCAGCGTATCGGGCGCGCCAATCACCAATATGATACGGCGTCGTCTGCTTTGCTGGTGCCGTCCAATCGTTTCGAAGTGCTGGAATGTGAGGCCGCTCGGGCGAGCGTGGCGGCCGGGGAGCAAGATGGTGCCGTCGTACGACGCGGCGGCCTTGATGTGCTGGCCCAGCATATTTTCGGTACGGCGTGCGCGGGTGTGTTTTCGGCCAGTCAGCTATTTGATGAAGTACGCACGACCGAAGCCTATGCTGATCTGTCGCGCGAGACATTTGACCGCGTGATCGATTTTGTTAGTACGGGGGGCTACGCCTTGCGCAGTTATGACCGCTTTGCCCGCTTGCGCCGCGACACGGATAATTCGGATCTATATCGCTTAACCCATCCGAGGCTGGCAACCCGCTACCGCATGAATGTCGGTACGATTGTTGAGGC
>DKNW01000114.1:0-1617 GCA_002469805.1 Rhodobiaceae bacterium UBA7378 | reverse complement strand
CGTCCGCGCCCGTTGAGCGGTGGGCGAGTGCTGGGCGAAATGGAGGAGTATTTTCTCACTAGTTTATCGCCGGGCGATACTTTTGTATTTGCGGGCGAAACCTTAAAGCTGGAAGCTGTGCGCGACACCGAAGCGCTTGTTTCGCGCGCGCGTGATTCCGATGCAAAAGTGCCGACCTATCAGGGCGGGCGGTTTCCCATCTCGATCCACCTCGCCGCGCGGGTGCGCGCCATGCTTGCCGATCCGAAAAACTGGGAAAATTTGCCCGAGCAAGTCGCGCAATGGCTGGCTTTGCAGGCCGATATTTCTGAGGTTCCCGGCGAGCATGGTTTGCTGGTTGAAACATTTCCCCGGGCCGCGCGCTATTATATGACTTGCTATCCGTTTGAGGGTCGGCTGGCGCATCAGACCTTAGGCATGCTTCTCACCCGCCGGCTGGAACGCGCAGGTGCGCGGCCGATGGGCTTTGTTGCCAATGACTATGCGCTGGCGGTTTGGGGCTTACGCGATATCGGTTTGATGATCAAGCAGGACACATTGCGGCTGGAAGATTTGTTCGCGCATGACATGCTGGGCGATGATCTTGAGGCGTGGCTGGATGAATCGAGCCTGATGAAGCGGACGTTCCGCGATTGCGCCATGATCGGCGGGCTGATCGAACAGCAATATCCTGGGCAGAAGAAAACCGGTCGCCAGGTGACGTTTTCGGCAGATTTGATATTTGATGTGCTGCGCACCCATCAGCCCGACCACGTCTTGCTTGAGGCCGCGCGCGATGATGCTGCCACTGGGCTCTTAGATATTGGGCGTCTTGGCCAGATGTTATCGCGTATATCGGGGCAGTTTACCCATCGCCGTCTTAACCATGTGTCGCCGCTGTCGGTTCCTGTGCTAATGGAAATGGGCAAAGAACCGATCAGGGGCGCGGCGGATGATGATTTGCTTGGCGAAGCGGCGGCGCGCAATACGCGCTTGATTATGGAAGCAAGTGGGCTAACAGGTGAGTGAGGAAAGCGCGCAGTTTCGGGTTAATGGCGCACGGCTTATTGGCGATCGGTCGGGCGCCGTCTATTGGCCCGCGGCCGATGCGTTGATCGTGGCTGATCTGCATTTGGAAAAAGGATCGGCTTATGCGGCGCGCGGCGTTGCATTGCCGCCCTATGATACGACGGAAACACTGAACCGTCTGGATGCGTGCCTCGTGCGTTTTGCGCCGCGCGTTCTGGTGTTGCTTGGTGATAGTTTTCACGACACTGACTGGCAACAGCGCATGGCCCCAAAAGATGCCGCGCGTGTGGTTGCGCTAAGCCGTCAGATCAAAACGGTTTGGGTGCTTGGAAATCACGACCCCGTTCTGCCTGCGGGTCTGGACGGTGAGGCGTGCGAGACATGGGATGTCACCGCCGATGGCAGTCTGCATTTCCGCCACGAACCTGTCGGGCGCAGTGATGCGGCGTTTGTTCGTGGCGAGGTGGCCGGTCACCTGCACCCTTGCGCGCGGGTGCGGCAGCGCGGCAGGGTCATGCGGCGGCGATGTTTTGTCGAGGATACGACGCGGCTGGTTTTGCCGGCCTTTGGAGCATTGACCGGTAGTCTCAATGTGTTGCACCCAGCCTT
>DKNW01000017.1 GCA_002469805.1 Rhodobiaceae bacterium UBA7378 | reverse complement strand
GATCGCGGGCTGGTTAAGACATTTTCGCATAATAATAACGGCAACCTAGACGTGATCACCGCAACGATTTCGGGCAATAAGTTTAGCTATGACAGCTTCAATTCGAAATCGTCTACGATCAGCTCAGACGAATCGACCTACAAACTTGCTCTGTCGATCCGTTACGAATTCTAAAAACCTGAAGGTTTTTGGAGCACGAAGGCGGGGGCATTGCTCCCGCCTTTTTTGTGCCTAGAAAATTCGCCCGGCGCGCAAATTAAGGCCCATGCAATAGCTGTACGTCAAATGACAAAGCTGGGCGTTTCGTGTAGGATTCGGACGAATTCATAAAAAGGTGATCACTGATGCGCACACTTTTGGTTAGAGAACCTTTGCCCGAATTTGGCATAGCTTATCTTCAAGAAGCGCAATCGTGGAAATCCAGCTTAGAAATTAACATAATGAGTTTTTTTAATGTCCTACGTTCACCCCGAATTTCTAATCAGTGCCGAAGATCTTGCCGAGCAGATAAGCGATCCATCGCTGCGAGTTTTTGATACATCTGTCGTGCTGCATCATAGCGATGGTGGTTATAGATCTGAGCCTGGGCACGCGGATTATCTCAAGCACCATATTGCTGGTGCTGGTTTCATCAATCTCAGTGAAAACTGGTCAGATACAACATCTGTATACAGCAACACACTGCCAGCAATTGATGCGCTATGCACGGCTATCGGTAATGATGGCATAGGCAATAACAATCCTGTGGTTTTGTATTCGTCCAGTCATCTCATGTGGGCGACGCGAGCATGGTGGTTGCTTCGTTATGCTGGTCATAGCAATGTGCGCGTGCTGAACGGCAACTTTAACGCTTGGCTCTCCGCGGGGCTGCCCACTAAAAGTGGAGAAGAAATTTACCCGCCGACAGTGTTCACTGCGTCGCCTCGTCCCGAACTGTTTGTTGATACCGATGAAGTTGTCCAAGGCATGCAAGATAAAATATGCACCATTAATGCACTTCCATCCGCCGTATATGAAGGCACGGGCGATTTTTATTACGGTCGGAAAGGGCATATTCCCGGCAGTCGCTCACTCCCTTTTGCCGAGGTGCTGCGTGACGAGTTCTTCCTCCCATCTGGCGAGCTACAACAATTGTTAAACGCGCGCCGCATGTTAAGCGCATCCAGAACCCTTATTTATTGTGGTGGCGGAATTGCAGCTACTTTGGATGGCTTTGCTTGCATGTTGCTGGGCCAGCAAAATGTGGGAGTTTACGATGGGTCAATGTCTGAGTGGGCTGCTGATCCAGCGCGCCCATTGACCGTCGGATCCGAAGCATAGGGCAATTTTTCATCCCAAGCGCGGTGGGGTAGTGTTGCCCGCCCACGCAGTGGACCGCGCGGGCGCAACAATCTTATTCAAACATCTTTTTGAATTTTTCCATGTCGTATTCGGAGCCGTAAAGCATGGAGCTATTGAGGGCGACATCGGCTGCAATAGCAATTGCCGTCTTGATCTCTTCTTCCGAAGCGCCGGCTGCGACGGCCATGGATTTATGCGCTGGGATGCAATACTCACACTTCATGGCGATCGATGCCGACAAAGCCGCGAGTTGGGCATATTTCGCCGGGATTGCACCACCAAATACCTTGTCCAATACCGCGTTATAATAAGCGTCAGCATCAGCCACTATGCTTTTAGGGTGCAGTAAAACAAATTCGTTTGAGACTTTGTTTTCCGACATTTTGTGCCCATCGGCGAGTGCTACCCCTCCTGAGCCAATCCCAATAAGGGTTAAAACCAACAATAAATTTTTCATATCAAACTCCTTAATCAACTATGCGAAATCAACTATGCCAAATAGACATTCCTAATGAGGCAAAGCTAAACTGAACCTTGGTCGCAAAGCAATTGTTCGCAATGCCCATATAAATTCTACACATGTGGGCGGCAGCTGATTAATGACGTGCAGTGTCTAATAATCGCTATTGGCGAGGAGGTTGCGGCCTTCGGCGTCCATTAATTTTTCAAGATCTTCCCAGCTCGGGGGCACCTGATCGACCGAAAAGCTTGCCGTGATAGATCGGCCGCGCGCAACGGCACTCATCGCCTCAAACATCGCTGTGTTATGCACATCGCCAAACACAAATTGACCCAGCGCATCGCGATCATCCCAGACGGTTAGTGTCCACGCTTCGCCGGAAAACAACTTGAGCCGCAATTTATGCCCCAGATATCCGTTATTTTCCGGCAGTGAATCGATCACGTCCTGATTATACGTCCAAAACTTTTTGGCCTCATCTTTATTGTCTGACAACACAACATGGGTGACGCTAACGATAATTTCTTGTGCGGCTGGCAGCTTCTTAAAAGCTTCGCTCGCCGTAAATGGCTTGCTGACATACACGCAAGCCGATAGCGAAAAGCTGGCCAGAACAGCTATGCCTATGCAGCGGGCGGCGCGGCGAAAATTTCCTAAATATAAGTGGTAATCCATTATCGCAAAAATTAGTGTGGCATAGGCATAAGGCAAGTGGGTAAATCCGCTCTGACCATCTTTCTACCGTCGAGACACAAGAATTGCCTTGTTCACGTGTCGCAATTTTGGTTAGGTTCACGCCAGAGTTTTTATCGTTCGAGGCGCGTGTGCTTCAGGCATCGTACCGCGTTTGGATAAGCATCAAGGAGTTGGTTTATGACAATAGCCACCAGATATATTTCGTGGATGGACAAGTTTGCCGTATCGACGTCAACCATTTGTGCGGTGCATTGTATTTGTCTGCCGCTTCTATTGGGCGTTTTTCCGGCGATTGGCACAACATTATTGGGCGAGGAAGTTTTCCACGAACGGTTGTTATGGGCCGTCATTCCCCTCAGTCTTGCGGCGCTCTCGCTGGGCTGTGCCAAGCATAAAGATCGCTCGGTTTTAATGCTAGGGTTGTTGGGCGTCGCTGTTTTGATCTTCACTGCAAGTGCTGGCCACGCTGGATTGGGCGAATTTGGTGAGCGCACAATGACGCTGGTCGGTGCGTTTACCATTGCGGTTGCGCATTTGCGAAATTTCAAATTATGCCGTGCGTCAGAATGCGGACATTAGAGAGAAAATTCTGCAGCCTACCCCTAGGTAACATGCGCCGGCTTTTGTTTTGGGAGTACTTGTGATGGCTTTTCCATTAACGGCGTTTGTATCCGCACTCTCTCTTTTAGTTTACTTGCTAGTCTTGATGAATGTCAGTCGGGTCAGATCCAAATTTGAAATTTGGGGTCCGGCAACGACCGGCGCGTACGAGCTTGAATGTGCGATTAGAAGCCAGACCAATTTAACCGAGCATCTGGTGATGTTTTTGCCGTTGCTGTGGTTATGCGCGGCAATTCATACCGATCTGCTGGCGGCGGCTGTTGGTGTTCTGTTTCCTGTCGGGCGAACCATTTATGCCTTGCGGTACCCTGATCGGCACCGACCCGGTTTTCTCATCCAGTTCGCCAGCGAGATGGGCTTGTTTTTGGCCGTGATTATTGGCCTTGTGATGGTTGCGATTGGCCTAAAATGATAGCCTGAGAAGATGCCGTAGTTCAGCCATCGGGCCGGACATGTGCGGCAAAGGAGATAAACCATGCCCATGATTAATGTTAAAATTACCCGTGAAGGGGCGACGCCTGCGCAGAAAAAGCAGGTCATGGCGGAAATGACCGAAGTGCTGGCGCGTGTGCTGGGTAAAAACCCGGAAACCACCATTGTTATTATCGAAGAAGTAGAAACCGAAAATTGGGGTATTGCCGGTGAACCTGTGTCCGAACGGCGAAAACGCCCATCGTAATCAAGAGCGACGCTGCAACTGGAATCGGCATAATATTAGAGGCTCAACGCACGTAGGGGAGGCTTTATATGTTTGAGTATTACGCAATTTCACTCGCAGGCCTATGGCTGGTGTTGACGACAATCACGCTTCAGGCAGTGATCGCGACAGGTGCCCACCGCAAGCAGGCCAAAATGGTGCCCGGTGTTGTTGATCCGGCTCTCGGGCATGACAGTTTTGTGTTTCGCTCAGACCGGACGTTCCGCAACTCCCTTGAAAACATTGTCCCGTTTTTTGGCCTCAGCATTGTGGCGATTCTGTCGGAGTTCAGCCCCGATAGGTTGGCCATTGTCGTTTGGGTGTATGCCGTGGCGCGGCTAATACACATGGTTTTATATTATCGCATCGCAACTGAGAAAAACCCAAGTCCGCGAAGCTATTTCTATATGGTTGGACTTCTCGCAACATTCTATCTCATTGGGGATCTTGGCCAATTTCTGATTTTCTAAGTCAAATCTGTTTTTAAGTTTGAGTTTTGAGGGGGGCATTGTGCAGCAATCATCTACGGTGAATGAGTTTGCGCGCGGATGGACCGTTTTGTTTGCGGCCTTTGTGGGCATCGGCGTAAATCTGGCGTCGATGGTTTATTATTCCAGCGGCATCTGGGTGCGCCCATGGCAAGATGAATTTGGCTGGACACGGGCCGAGATTGGCGCGCAACAGTCTATCTCGGTTGTTGTCATGATGTTGCTCGCAACATTTGCCGGTCGGCTTATTGACCGCTATGGCCTGAAGCGCGTGACCACCATCTCATTGTTGGGATATGGCGTTCTTCTGCTGGGCTTTACCCAAATGACGGGCGACTTATGGATGCTCTACACGTTATCGGCTGCCTATGCCGTGTTCGGCGTGGCCTCTACTGCGCTGGCATTTACCCGCGCTGTGAATGCGTTCTTTGTGAAACATCGTGGGCTGGCGCTTGGTATAAGCCTGACGTCTACTGGCGTAATGGCTTATTTAATGCCGCGTTTCATGACGCCTTTTGTCGCTGAAAATGGTTGGCGTGCTGGCTATTTCGTCATGTTTTTGATCGTGATGGCGTCGTTGCCGGTTGTGTATTTGCTGATTAAAGACACGCCGGAAGATGATGGTTCGGACGATGCGGCGGTTGCGCAATCTCAAATCGGGCTCACGCTTGGCGCGGCGGTGCGCACGATTGTTTTCTGGAAAATTGCCAGCATATTCTTTTTGATCTCGCTGGCGGTTTTGGGCCTGATACCGGCCTTCATACCCTTGCTGCAAGATGCAGGCATGAGTGCCGCCGAAGCTGGTGGGCTGGCGGCTTTGATGGGCCTGTCGGTCATGGTAGGTCGATTATTGATCGGGTTTTTAATCGACAGAATTTTTGCGCCCTATCTCACAGCATTTGTCTTTGCGCTTGTTGGGTTGGGGTGTATGTCGCTGGCACTTGGCGGGCTTGAGTTTGCACTGGTTGCAGCTATCGCGCTTGGCTTTGCGGTTGGTGCGGAAGTTGATCTGATTGGCTATTATACGGCGCGGTATTTCGGCCTTGCTCACTATGGCGCGATTTATGGCCTGCAGTATTCTGTCTTTATTTTTGGTGCTGGTGTGAGCCCCATTCTGATCGGACATATATGGGACGTGACCGGAAACTATGATTTGGGTTTGATGTTTGCTGCTGTGCTGATGCTACCCGTTATTGTGATATCGCTATCGCTGCCAAAATTTACCAATCAATAGAATATCGAAGAGCGCCAAATAAATGACTGCTAAAATCAGGGTAAAGTTAGTTTCAAAAAATCCGATAGAGGTTTTTCAGGTTTCAACCTTGCCGCAATTATATCCGCAGGTGGAATTTGTTCTAGATGCAGAGGCCCGCGAATACGACTGGTTGGTGGTATATGACGATCTGCCGAGAAGGGGCGATGAGCGTTTGCCATTGCGTGTCGAGGAGGTCGCTTGCGGCCGGGCGCGGACTGCGCTCCTAACTTACGAACCGTCATCGATTAAGTATTTTGGGCGCGACTATACCGACCAGTTCGGCATGGTTTTAACGAGCCAAGACGCCGCTGCACTGCCGCACACAAATCGCCGTGACATGCCCCCCGTCGGCCGATGGTTTTACGGTGGTGTCGATGAGATGCGCGCACATCCTTCTGTGCCTGACAAGCCCGATTTACTGTCGGTATTTGGCTCAAAGAAACAGCAAAAACACAGCCTTCATTTACGCCGGTTTGAATTTTTAAACACATTGATGCACGAATTGGGTGACATAATTTCTGTTTATGGCTCTGGCTATCAGCGCGTTGAACATAAGGCAGAGGGAATGGACAGCTTCAAATACCATATTGCTGTCGAAAACCACATTGGCGCGCATCACTGGACAGAGAAACTATCCGATGCGTTTTTGGGATACTGCCTGCCATTTTACGCAGGCTGCCCAAACGCGGCAGCGTATTTCCCCGAGGATGCGTTTATTCCCATCGATATACGCGACACTGCTTCTGCGTGTGCCACTATTCGTGCGGCGATTGCTGATAATGCTTTCGAAAAACGTCTGCCTGCCATCATTGAGGCCCGACGACGCGTGATCGAAGATTATAATTTGGGCAATATGATTGCCAAACATGTGATCGATCAAGAAGAAAGACTTGATGAGGTGTCAGTGGGCGCTGCACAGATTTACAGTCGCCATGCATTGATGCGCTCAAGTTTATGGGTGTTCTTGCGCTATGCGCTGGGCAAAATACGGTCGCGGTCGTTCAACAAACGCTACTGGAAAGATTATATTGGCCAGCGGTGATACCTAATTTTTGCGCCATCGGTCGTGCACCCAGAACCATTCAGACGGGCGGTCAGATATCCACGCTTCAAACCGCGCGTAAATATGTGCCATGGCTTGGTCAGTATCGGCTTGGCGGTTATCGCTTTGCTTGACGATGAGGGGCGGCTCTAGATAGAGATCGAAATAGGCTGTGTCTGGCATATCTTGGCGACGGCACACGCGCACAGGCAAAACCATAAGGTCAAATCTATGTGCCAGTTTGACGGCGGCGGATGGTGCACGCGTGGGACGCCCGAAAAATGTGATGGGGTCACCCGTGTTGAGCCGTTGGTCGATAAGCGCACCAAGTGAAACACCGTTTCTCAAAAGTCGGATCATCTGCTTTGAGCCGTCAGCGCCTTTCGGGATCTGGTGTGGGATATATCGGGTGCGTTGATCGACAATCCATTTATCCATAATCGGATTGTTTGACCGACGATAAATAGCGCCACCCTCAATACCGTGTTGCTTAAGCATCACCATCCCAATTTCCCAGTTTCCGGTATGGGCAGACACCAGAATAAATGGTTTGCCGGCGGCTTTGAGCGCGGCAAGGTGTTCACCATTATGCAATCGCAGGCGGCTGTCAGCTTGCGCCAATATCTTTTTCATGTGTGCCATCTCAGCAAGCACATGACCGATATTGAGCCACATGCGCCGAAGTTCTTGCTGGCGCTGCTCGGGCGATATATCGGGCAAGC
>DKNW01000125.1 GCA_002469805.1 Rhodobiaceae bacterium UBA7378 | reverse complement strand
TTTCAACGGCGGCTTCGGCATCTTAACGCTGGCTGCGCTGTCGCTATCGGGCTACACGCAGGTACGCACCATGCAAGGCCTCAAACTGATATTCGCAACAGTCTCGTCCATCTCGGCGCTGGTGCTATTTATCGGTGCGGGAGTTGTCGATTATGTCGGCGGGTTGGCTGTAATGCTGGGCATTGGGCTTGGCAGTTACGGCGCGGCGCGGCTCACAGATTTTGTATCGGATGCGACCGTGCGGCGTGCGAGCCTCGCCGTTTGCATCGGCGTGACGGTGTATGCATTTTACGCGGAATATATTTAAGCCAGACGCGCCAGCGCAGAATTAAGTTTATCGCGACGGGCTTCTTCTTCGTCCAAGCGCGCGCGGTTTTCTGCAACCACGGCTTCGGGTGCCTTAGCCAGAAACCCTTCATTATTCAGCTTGCCTGATAGCTTTTTGATCTCGCCTTCGGTTTTGCCGATTTCTTTTTGCAACCGCGCACGCTCGGCGGCAATGTCGATCACGTCAGCCAATGGCAGCGCAAGCGTCGCCTCGCCCAGCACTGTTTGAGCTGAGCCGGCTGGCACGGTATCGGCAAAAGAAATATCCGCCAAACGCGCCAAACGTCTCAGCGTGTCGCCTGTGGTTTCCAACCGATTTTGCGTCTGCGCGCCAGCATCTACAGCCACCAGCGGCACTTGCGCACCAGCTGGCACATTCATCTCGGCACGTACCGAACGAATTTCGGTGATCGCGTTAATCAGCCAACTGATTTCCGCCATCGCTTCATCATCTACCAGCATTTCGGGCAAAGTCGGCCAATGGTCGAGCATGAGATAGCCGTCCCGCGTGCCGGTTTTGCCCCACAACTCTTCGGTCACAAAAGGCATGAACGGGTGCAACAGCCGCAGCGCGTGATCGAGCGCCCATTTGGTAGCCGCCTGCACTTCAGCTTTTGCGGCACCGTCTTCCCCTTGCAATACCGGCTTTGCCAATTCGACATACCAATCGCAGAAATTGTTCCAGATAAATTGGTAGACGCCATTGGCTGCATCATTGAAGCGATACGCTTCAATGGCTTGCGTCACGCTGTTTTGCGCGTGCACCGCTTCGCCGACAATCCAACGCGTTAGAGGCAAAGAGGCTTTCGCCGGGTCAAAACCACCCGCAGCAAAGCAGCCGTTCATTTCGCAGAAGCGCGCAGCGTTCCATAGTTTCGTGCCGAAATTGCGATACCCCTCGACCCGCGCTTCGGCCAGCTTAATGTCGCGCCCCATCGCCGCCATCGCAGACAGGGTGAAGCGCAGAGCGTCGGCGCCATACTTGTCACACAACTCCAGCGGGTCAATAACATTGCCCTTGGATTTTGACATTTTGGCGCCTTTTTCATCGCGTACCAGTGCATGAATATAGACCGTGTGGAACGGCACTTCGTCCATGAAATGCAGGCCTGCCATCATCATTCGCGCGACCCAGAAGAAAATAATGTCAAAGCCGGTCACCAGTACATCGGTTTTGTAATGCCGCGCTAGTTCCGGCGCATCTTCCGGCCAGCCGAGCGTCGAGAAAGGCCACAGGGCAGACGAAAACCAGGTGTCCAGCACGTCCTCGTCGCGCGTCAGTTCCGTAGGCACACCAAAATGCGCTTCGGCTTTCGCCATTGCCACGGCTTCGGTCTCAGCAACAAAGATCTCCCCGCCCGGGCCGTACCATGCAGGGATCTGATGGCCCCACCAGAGCTGGCGCGAAATACACCATGGTTGAATATTATTCATCCACTCAAAATAGGTTTTATCCCAATTTGCAGGCACGAATTTCGTACGCCCGTCTTCCACTGCTTCGCGTGCGGGTCTGGCAAGCGTAGCCGCATCGACATACCACTGGTCGGTCAGCCACGGCTCGATTACTTTGTCCGAGCGATCGCCGAACGGCACCATATGCGTATTGTCTTCAATCTTGTCGACAAGACCCAAATGCTCCAGCGTCACCACAATTTTTTTGCGCGCCGCGAACCGGTCCATGCCCTGCCATTCGTCGCGCCCGACCATCGCCTCGAATGCTGGGTCCGACAAATCAATACATGCGCGTTGATCCAGCATGTTGACGGCCTCAAGCCCGCAGCGCTTGCCAACTTCAAAATCGTTGAAATCATGTGCCGGTGTGATTTTTACCGCGCCTGAACCTTGTTCAGGATCAGCATATTCATCGGCCACAATCGGAATTTCGCGCCCGACAATCGGCAAAACCACGTGCTTGCCGATTAGTTTCTGATAACGCGGGTCTTCGGGGTGCACCGCCACGCCGGTATCGCCAAGCATGGTTTCCGGCCGCGTCGTCGCAACGGTGATATGCCCGCTACCATCCGCCAGCGGATAGTTGAAGTGCCACATGTGGCTGTTGACTTCTTTTTGAACAACTTCGAGGTCAGAGATTGCGGTCAAAAGCCCCGGATCCCAGTTCACCAGGCGCTTGTCCTTGTAAATCAGCCCCTGCTCGTAAAGCGCGACAAAAACTTTCAAAACGGCCTGCGATAGGCCATCATCCATGGTGAAACGTTCGCGGCTCCAGTCGCATGATGCCCCAAGGCGACGCAGCTGGCCCGTGATTGTCGAACCGCTTTCCTCTTTCCATTTCCACACGCGCGCTATAAACGCATCGCGGCCCATATCGCGGCGGGTGGCATTGCCTTCTTCGGCAAGTTGACGCTCAACGACCATCTGCGTCGCAATACCAGCATGGTCGGTTCCCGGTTGCCAAAGCACATCGCGCCCGCGCATGCGCTCGAACCGGCACAAGATATCTTGCAACGTATTATTGAGCGCGTGGCCCATATGCAGGCTGCCCGTCACATTGGGGGGCGGTATCACGATGGTATACGGCTTGCCTTCCGGCTCACGGCCAGCCTTAAAGCATCCGTCATCTTCCCACGCCGCATATAGTGCCGCTTCTATCGCGGACGGGTCATAGGTCTTATCAAGGGTATTTTTGCTGGTATCTGACATAAGCTAACGCAGTTTCTACACTAAAGATGGGACTACACCAAGGCATCGTCTGCTTCAAGATGCTTCGCACGCCGCCCTTGCGACATGATGCGGCGGATTTCGCCCTCGACCAGCCGTTCAACCAGCGGGGCCATGTTGCGTTCCAGCCAATCGCGCAAGAGCGGGTCGAGCGCTTCCAGCACCAGTGCCTCAAGCACGGTGGGCGGCGTATCAGTGCCACCAGTGAGCCGGTTTAGCGACGCCCGCAAACGCGCTTCGGCGCGCGCGGAAATCATTTCGTGCGCTGGATCGGTCTCCAGCATCGTCATGTCAGCACTAATTATCTCGCGGATTGCCGATATAATCGTATCGCTGTCGTCACTATCGGCCATCTGGTCATGCAGTTGGTCGGGGGTAGCGAAGCGTTCACCTAGCTTGGTATCGTTTTCATTTTTCAAAATGTGTCTCCGTGTATGCGGTTGCCTATCTGAACGCAGAACCACCACCCGAAAACAACAGAAAACTAAACAAACCGATCAGGGAGTATCGACCTCAGCCGCCTTGATCCCAAGGCGTGATCCGGTCAATTGCCCTATGCTCGACAATAACGCATAAGCCGCAACCCACTGGTCGCGCTCAGCCTGCACAAGATTAACACGTGCATCCAGCAAATCCTGTTCGGCGTCCAACACATCAAGGTTCGTGCGGGTTCCAAGCTGGCTTTCTTCGCGCACCCCTTCAAGAGCTACATCAGATGCCGCTATTTGCTGCTGGCGTGCCGCGATCGCGGCTGTGGCGGCTTCATAATTATTCCACGCGACAATTACGCCGCGTTCTACCGCATTTGCGGCGGCGTGGACCTGACGTGTCAGCGAATCGCGATAATCGCCCGCCGCGCTAATGCCAGCTACTGAACGCCCGCCCATAAAAATTGGCACTTTTACCTGCACCTGAACCGATGTTATTTCGGTTTCCGTGCCTACCAACAAGCTGCTTGGGTCTTCTGTAAACGTGTGAGAGCCGGTTACCGTAACCGACGGCAAGGCCATGCCAATAGCGCTGTAAGCCGAATAGCGGCCACTATCTGCCATTTCGCGAGCGGCAGCCAGCGTTGGACTTGAGGCGCGCGCTTGCGTACGTGCCGCGTCAATCGTGTCCGGCAAGCGCGGCAGATCTTCCGGCCTGTTGAGATTTTCCGGCTCCAAACCAACAACTTCACGATAGACCGCCCGCGCACCCAGCAGCCGTGCCTGCGCCGCAAGATAGCTGGACGTCGCGCCGGCTAGGCGGGCTTCCGACTGGGCAATATCCGTTCGTGTGACTACCCCCACCTCGAACCTGTCTTTCACGGCTTCAAGGTGTTTTGACAGCACAACAACATTTTGCTCATTAACCGCCGCAATCGATTGATCACGAATGACGTCCAGATAGGCAGTTATCGCCTGCAAGATAATCTGTTGTTCAGTATTGACGAGATTTTTCGCCTTGCTGCGTATTTCCGCGCGCTTGCTGCGGAACGCATTTACGTAGCGTCCACTGCCAAAGACGTTTTGTGTTACCTGCACGCCATAGCTATCGCTGTCCGTGTCGCCAATATTTGCCGCTGTGTTGATGGCACCTGTGCCGTAAAACTCAGCATCTGTGTTTGATGTTGTCTCGGCCGCAAATGCGTAGACATTCGGGAGCATGTCGGCAAGGCTCACAAACTGCTCAGCATAGGCGGCATTATAGGCGGATTGGGCGCTGCTCAATGAGGGGTTTCGCGCCAATGTTTGCGCGATGGCATCATCAAGCGACATGGCATAGGCCGGCAAATTGAGGCCTACTGTCGCCATGCAAATGCTAAAAGCTGCTGTAACAACTCTTTTCATATTGTTTCCCCGATCCCACGCAATTCCGGCAGACCAGAAAGCGAAGTTAGACGTTAAAATTCAAACTTGGGTGCCGGTTTGAAACTATCCAGAACCGGCGCACGCGAATCGAACGCAATACGATGAGCAAAACTGTCACCGATACGCGTGTAAATAATTGCCTTTTGCGCTCCGTCAACTTCCTGTACGCATACGAGGCGCCCTCGATCTACCAACTGATCCAGCAAATCATGTGGCACATCAGCAACACACCCGTTCACAAAAATCACATTGAACGGCGCTTGTTTGCGCTGCCCGTCAGTCAGTGGTCCTTGAACTGCGACGGCATTATCGACACCAAGCTCCTGCCAGACAGCTCCAGCTTTCTCGCAAAATGCTTCATCGTCTTCAAGCGCAATAACCGTATTGACGAGCCCCGCAATAACAGCGGCTGAATAACCCGTACCGCCGGCAATGTCCAAGACTACATCATCGGCGCGTAAGTCGGCCAACTCAGCAAGACGGGCAAACGTGAGTGGTGAAAGAAGCTGGCGACGGGCATCACCTGCCTGCGATGGAAGCTCGCGATCAGCATAGGCAACAGAGCGGACATCGGCGGCTACAAAGGCTTCGCGCGCAATATTACATATCATTTTCGTAAGCCGATAGTCGCGCACACCCCCTGGTTTCAATTGGCCTTCGACCATATTGATCCGTGTCTGGGTTACGGGATCGTCTTCAAGATGCGGCATTGCTTTCATAGTTTACTCTTGATTCTGCAAGCGGGTGACGCTGTTTGTATACGTCGCCAGTATGCCAAATACAATTGGCTTTATAAATTGCTTTCGTGAAAAACCGTTTGCACACGCAGCCTTGTTTGCGTTAGGTAACGGCGTCCCTCCTGACAATCGGCCACGTGGCGGAGTGGTGACGCAGCGGCCTGCAAAGCCGTGTACCCCGGTTCGATTCCGGGCGTGGCCTCCAGCACCTAGATTTTCGTGTTGGACTTTTTCAACGGCTCTGATATATCCGAAGACGCGATAACGACTGGACTAATTATAGTCCTGCTCCCCGGTAGCTCAGTTGGTAGAG
>DKNW01000081.1 GCA_002469805.1 Rhodobiaceae bacterium UBA7378 | reverse complement strand
TACCCCTGAGCTACGCCCGCATCACAGATTTTCCGGTGAACCGGAGAGGCGTGTTATGCACCATCAGCGCGAATTTTACAAGCCCTGAGCGTGCGGCAATATCCGGGGTTGGCAAGCGGGGATAAAAGCCCCATCTTAGGCTCGAAAGGAAATTTCATGGAACCCGTTTCTCCTGCCGCGGCCGAAGGCACTGCCGCCACGATTGTCGATGTAACAACTGAAAGTTTTATGGCCGATGTTATTGAGGCATCCAATGATCAGCTGGTATTGCTTGATTTATGGGCGCCGTGGTGCGGCCCATGCAAGCAGCTAACCCCCTTGCTTGAGCAGGTGACGGCGCAGGCCAATGGCGCTGTGAAGTTGGCGAAAATGAATATTGACGAGCATCCGGCGGTTGCCCAGCAATTACAAGTTCAGTCCATTCCCGCTGTTTTCGCTTTCAAAGACGGCCGCCCGGTTGATGGGTTTATGGGCGCGCTACCGGAAAGCCAGATCAAGGAATTCGTCACCCGCCATTTGGGGGATGAGCTGGGTGCTTCGCCGCTAGAAGAAATGTTGGCCATGGCCGCGCAAGCCATGGACCAAGGCGATATGGCGAGCGCTGCACAAGTTTACGGTGAGGTGTTGAAGCAGGACCCGGCCCATATTGGTGCGATTGCAGGTTTGGCACAGGCGCACTTCGCCGCCGGTAATTTGGAGCAAGCTGAGCAAATTCTTGCTATGGCTCCCGAGGGGGCCAACGATCCTGAGCTGGCATCGGCACGCGCGACGATTGCGCTGGCGGCCAAAACAGATGAGCTTGGCGATGACGCCCAAGCCTTGTTGGACATGCTGGCTGCTGATCCGAACAATCATCAAGTACGGTTCGATCTGGCGTTAGTATATCATGGGGCTGGCCAACGCGAAGAAGCCATGGACGCATTGTTGGAAATTGTCGCGCGCAAACGTGACTGGGAGGAAGAGCGCGCCCGAAAACAACTGCTCGAGTTTTTCGATGCTTATGGTGCTGGCGACGACCTTGTTGCTGCTGCGCGCCGGCGGCTTTCATCCATTCTGTTCAGTTAGGAAGCCAGATGCCTGCGTTTTATGAAACCGTTGATCAATTGCCCGAACAGCTGCCTGTGTTTCCGCTGGAGGGCGCACTGCTGCTGCCACGCGGACAATTGCCGCTAAATATTTTTGAGCCGCGCTATCTGTCCATGTTCGAAGATGCGCTGGGCCGGGGTCGTGTACTGGGGATTATCCAGCCCGGCGATGAGGCCGCCGAAGAAGGCGCGCCCCTGCAGCACGTGGGTTGTGTTGGTCGCATTACCTCTTTCAGCGAAACCGAAGACGGTCGCATGATTGTTAGTTTAACCGGTATTGCGCGTTTTCGCGTGCAACAGGAGCTGGAAGTTCTCACCCCCTATCGGCAGGTTGAAGCCGATTACCGCGCATATGATAGTGACCTAATTGCTGATATTGGGGCGCTTGATGTCAATCGCGACGGGTTGGTGGATGTGCTGCGGCGATATCTTGAAGCTAATAATATGTCAGCTGATTGGGAAGCGATCGAGCAATCGGGTAATGAGGCATTGGTCAATTCCCTGTCGATCATCAGCCCCTATGGTCTGAAGGAAAAACAGGCGCTGCTCGAAGCCGAGAGCCTTTCGGAGCGCGCGGAGATTTTGATTGCGCTGACAGAGATGGTTTTGGCGCAAATGGCCATGGCCACGGGCAGCAACGACAACTCCGTACAATAAGCAAGAAATGACCCCCCAAGTGAATGAACCCCAGCGCGTAAAACCGATGAGTAAAGCCGATGAGTGAAATCGATGAATGAAATCGAAACCAATGCACCCGATAGCGCTCTGCTGGAAATCCTAGTTTGTCCGGTCACGCGCACCAGCCTGCGCTACGATGCGGCGACGCATGAGCTTATATCTGACGCCGCCAAGCTCGCCTACCCCATCCGCGATGGCATACCGATCATGTTGCCTGAGGAAGCCCGGTCGCTTGACGCGTGAAATCTGACGCTTTTAGGCGCGTGCTAAATTATGCCAGTGCCACCAAAAAGCCGTGACGCATTGCCGGTCCCGAGATCCGCTTGAGCGCGAAAACGCTGTTTCAAATCAGGCCAAGCTTCGCCTAGCTGCCCGACCCCTCGCATGCCCGCTGCAGCAAGCCATCTCACTGGTGCGCGGCCCGTAAACAGGCCGCAAAGCGCATGGGTCGCCAAGGCGCTGACCATGGCATCGCTGCGCCGGTGAACGACATATTCATCAAGCATAGCCGCGTCGCCGCAATTGAGCCCCAGCTTGCGCGCGCCAACCAGTGCATCGGTCAACGCGCCAATATCGCGCAAAGTTAGGTTCATGCCCTGCCCCGCAAGCGGGTGGATGACATGGGCAGCCTCGCCAATAAGCGCAAGGCGCGGGCCGGTGAATTTTTCGGCTAATTGCAGCATAAGCGGCTGGCGGCCGCACGTCCCGATGCGGTGCATGGAGCCAAAAAAATCACGCCCGCTCCTATTTAACTCATGGTCAAAAACCGACGCGTCGACGCGCGATAGTGCACGGGCTTTGCGCGCCGGCAAAGACCAGACAAGCGCCGCACGGTCCTGCGCTGGCAGGGGCAGAAGCGCGAGTGGGCCGTCGGGTAGGAAAGCCTGCCGTGCAACATTTCCGTGCGGGGCTGATAATTGAATTTCAGCGGTCAACGCATCTTGCCCATAGGCGTGCCGCCAGCATGCAATACCGGCGTGCTGGCGCCAGGCTGAGTGCGCGCCGCTGGCATCGACCAACAAATGCACGCGGGCTTGGCTGCCATCAGCGAGGGTGAGCGTGCCGGTGTCGCCGCAAAATGCCTCTGCCGCGTGAGCGGCGCTGGTGAGCGTCGAGTTTTTTTGCGCCGCACAGGCGTGCAAAGCCCCACTTACGGCGGCAGTGATGTCTGGTACGCTCACAATATAAGACAGGAGATCGACCGGCTGATCCGTCTCTGCACCGAGTGCAAATCTGAGGGGCAGGTCTTTGTCTGTCGCGCCGCCCACGGCTATATCGGCCACGGGCGCGTGCCCCGCCGCGAGATGTTGCCAGACCCCCAGCATTTCGAGCGCATGGCGCGCCGCTGGGCTTAGGGCCAGCACGCGTTGCCACAGATGATCTGATTGGCTCTCCGGTTGACTGCCTGATGTGCCAGTTGTTATGCCAGTCGTCATGCCAGCTTCTGTCCAGACCGAAAACCCGTTTTGCGCGAGCGCAAGAGCTGTCAGCGCGGCCGAATTCCCGCGCCCGACGATAGCGACATCATACATGGCGACATCAAACCCTGTCGTTACATCATTGGTTTCTGCATTGCCCGCCATATAGTGCACCCTGCCTCATTCGTTGCTCCCCGTCTAGCTTTGTGTCGCGCCATTGCGTCGGGTTGTTTGGGCGACAGAGTCGCAGGGTGAAGCACAGGCGTGGCCGGCCAAGCGCCCAAATAATAGGCACGGATTGGTGTGGTTGGTTAAAATTTGTGCAGATACCCTCGCTGGCGCGCGCAGCTAAACCAATGGCCGTTGAAATAATAATCAAATCAGGCGCTTGGAAGTCAATCGTGCCTCGGTATAATTCTTGCTAGTCAACTATATCATTGAGGGAGTCTTTGAAAATGGAAAATAATATTGTGGGCGGCGACGTCTTCTTTTTGCTCATGGGCGCGATTCTCGTGTTCGCGATGCATGCCGGTTTTGCGTTTCTGGAAGTTGGGACCGTGCGCGAGAAAAACCAGGTTAATGCCATGGTTAAGATCATTTCCGATTTCGCTATGTCGACAATCGCCTATTTCTTTATCGGCTATGGCGTGGCCTATGGGGTGGATTTTCTGGCAGGTGCCTCGGTCATAAGCGGCAATGGCGAGGCGGAAGCGTATGGCCCGCAAGGTCTGACGCTGATCAAGTTTTTCTTTTTGTTGACATTCGCGGCTGCCATTCCCGCTATTATTTCCGGCGGTATTGCAGAGCGCGCGCGGTTTTTGCCACAATTGCTGGCGTCGGGCGCGATTGTTGCTGTGGTTTATCCGCTTTTCGAAGGAATGATTTGGAACGGTAATTTCGGTTTTCAAACATGGCTTGAGGCAAACTTCGGGGCGAGTTTCCACGACTTTGCCGGGTCGGTTGTCGTGCACGGCGTGGGTGGGTGGCTGGCACTGGCGGCGGTTATCACGCTCGGCGCGCGCAAAGGGCGCTATGGCGAACGCGGCACGGCCTTCCCGCCCTCCTCCATTCCATGGCTGGCATTGGGTAGCTGGCTGCTATGCATTGGCTGGTTCGGCTTTAACGTGGTCAGCGCACAATCGCTGGAAGGCGTCTCCGGTTTGGTGGCGGTCAATTCACTAATGGCGATGGTTGGGGGCATTTTAGCGGCGCTCATCGTTGGGCGCGCGGACCCGGGTTTTGTTCATAATGGGGCGCTGGCTGGGCTGGTTGCCGTTTGTGCCGGGTCTGATGTGATGCATCCGGTCGGCTCGCTGGTAACTGGTGCCATTGCCGGTGTTTTGTTTGTCTACTTCTTCGTTATGTGTCAGGAACGGTTGAAAATTGATGATGTGCTGGGTGTTTGGCCGCTGCACGGTCTGGCAGGTGCGTGGGGCGGTCTCGCTGCGGGCATTTTCGGTGCCGAAGCGCTTGGCGGTCTCGGCGGCGTGAGTTTTGCTGCGCAGCTTGTCGGCACGGTGGTCGGGTGTGGCTTCGCGCTCATTTGCGGCTTTATTATCTATGGCGGCCTCAAGGCCGTGATGGGTATTCGGTTGACCGAGGAAGAGGAAGTGATCGGTGCTGATTTGTCGATCCATAAAGTTGCATCCCGCCCGGAAGCAGGCCTTGGCTAGACAGGCTTCGGTTAGTCAAATCTGGATTAATCTGGCCGGATTTCCAAAGCTGCTTTGACCGCCACGCGAAAGACGCGGTAGTGTAGGGCAGGCTGATTCGCACAAAGCCCGTGAAGCGCGCAAGCCTTCGCGGGCTTTTTTGGAGGTACCTATGCCAGATCGCTTCGGCGCCCTGCCGCCCTCGCCCTTCGTCCGGTTGCGGGCGTTGTTGGATGATGTGACGCCGGCGCAAGCACCGGTTTCGCTGGCGATCGGGGAGCCGCGCCACGCGCCACCACCACATGTGCTGGCGGCCTTATCTGCGGCGTCGGACAGCTACGGAAAATATCCGCCCATTGGCGGCACCGCTGATTGGCGCATTGCGGTTTCGGGGTGGCTGTCGCGGCGATTTGACGTGTCGCCGGACTTGCTGGCGGAGACGTCACAGATATTGCCCCTCAATGGCACCCGTGAGGGCTTGTTCCTGGCGGCCCAGATCGCCCCGCAAAAAGAAGGTGGCCTCGTGATGATGCCGAACCCTTTTTATCAGGTTTATGCCGCCGCAGCTTTGGCGGCTGGAGCAACGCCGGTCTATTTGCCAGCGACCGCGGCGACAGGTTATTTGCCTGATCTTGATGCGCTCGACACAGACACGCTGGACCGGACGCAGGCGTTTTATTTCTGTTCGCCCGCCAATCCGCAGGGTGCAGTCGCGGACGCTACCTATCTTGCGCGTCTGGTTGCGCTTGCGCGCGCGCATAATTTTCTGCTCCTCGTCGATGAATGTTATGCTGAAATATACGACACGGCTGCGCCAGCCTCAGCGCTGGAAGTGATGCAGGCTGCAAGCGATGATGACATGCCGGTCATGGTTTTTCATTCGCTGTCCAAGCGCTCGAACCTGCCGGGCCTCCGGTCAGGCTTTTGTGCTGGGGGCCGTGCGCCCATGCAGGCGATGGCGGATTTGCGCGGTATCGCTGGCCCGCAATCGCCCTTGGCAGTGCAGGCGGCGGCGGCGTTGGCATGGTCGGATGACGCCCATGTCGATGAAAACAGGCAAAAATATCGTCAGAAATTCGATGCGGCTGCATCAATTTTTGGCACTGATAACGATTTTTACAGGCCTGCTGGCGGGTTTTTTCTATGGCTCAATGTTGGCGATGGCGTGGCGGCGGCTCGCCATTTATGGGCCGCGCATGGTGTCCGCGTATTGCCTGGTGCCTATCTTGCCCGCCCGGGGACTGATGGCGCGGTGCTCGGTTCAGAATTTATCCGTGTTGCTTTGGTCGAAGAACAAGACGCCATGGTCGCCGCGCTCCAACGCTTAAAAGACGGGATTGACAACATTGTATCTGCTGCGAAAGGGGCCGCATAATGGGTCTCGTGCAGCGCTTGCGTGCAAGTTTAGCCCGCATTGGAGATGCGGCTGCGCCGCGCATGCGCCAACTGTTTGGTTTTGTGGGGCTGGTCGCGCTTGGTCTCGCGGGGCTTGCGCTTGTAAGCCACAATCCCGCCGATAGTAGTTTCAATGTGGCGACCGATGGGCCGGTACGGAACTGGCTTGGTTTCTGGGGGGCAGCCTTTGCTGATTTTTCGCTGCAAATGCTCGGGCATGCCGTGTGGCTCGCCGGTCTACCGCTGGCCGCCGGTGCGTGGCGCAGTGTTAAGCGTACCTCGTTGCCTCGTCCTTTGCTGAGGCGCGGGCTGGCTCTCATTTCTGTTCTGCTCGGTGCGGGGGCTCTGGGGCTGACCTCGCCGGGACCAAATGCTAATGCTCCTTTCCCAGGCGGTGCGCTCGGCCAAATTCAGGCGCACGCGGTCCAGCCGCTTCTCGATATGGCAAGCATCGCACCCGCGTCGCCAGTGGCTGTGTCTATCGCGGTTGCGGGAGTGGGGCTCGCGCTCATTCTCGCGCTGGTCGCTGCGGGGTGGTTTAAAAGCGCCGCGCGTTATAGCTGGCTTGCGGTTAAGGCAGTGCGTCACCTGCCACGCCATGCGCGCGCACTGCGCAACTATAGCGCGCTGCCCGTCAATCGCCTTCGCGCGATTGCGGCAGGCACATTCACCGAACAGGTATCGTCCCTGCTATCGCCGATCGCGGCGCTCAGACGGCGCGTTTCCTCCGGCGATGAGCTCGCGCCGCTTGCCGGGGCATCGCGGGGTGACACGGCAGGATCAAACACAAATGTCACAACCGAGCTGGATGCTGGCATGCCGAAAACCCCCGGGGAACCGGCTGGTTCCGGTATTCAGGTTGATGATAAGAAAACGGCGCCGCGGCGCGGCAGTCGGGTTACGCGTGAGGCGCAGACAAGCTTGAGTTTTGATGCATCGACCCCGTTTGAGTTGCCGCCATTGCGTTTGCTAACCGAGCACCGCCCGGCGCGCCAGTCGCGCGACCTCAGCAAGGATGCGCTTGAAGCCAATGCCCGTTTGCTGGAAACCGTACTGGGCGACTTTGGTATTCGCGGCAAAATCGGGCGCGTGCGTCCTGGCCCCGTCGTCACGCTTTACGAGTTGGAGCCAGCTGCCGGTGTGCGCTCGTCGCGGGTCGTTGGTTTGGCTGACGATATTGCGCGTTCGATGAGTGCCATTAGCTGCCGTGTCGCACCCGTGCCGGGTGCCAATGTCATTGGCATCGAATTACCCAACGCGACGCGCGAGCTGGTAAGCCTGCGCGAACTGCTCGCAAGTGCTGACTTCGAAGGTGCCAAAGGCAAACTTACACTGGCGCTCGGCAAAGACATTGGCGGCGAGCCGGTGATGGCCGATCTTTCCAAAATGCCACACCTCCTGGTTGCAGGCACCACAGGGTCTGGTAAGTCGGTCGGTATCAACACCATGATCCTTTCTATTTTGTACCGGCTCTCGCCCGAGCAATGCCGATTAATCTTGGTCGATCCGAAAATGCTGGAATTATCGGTATATGACGGCATTCCGCATTTGCTGGCACCAGTGGTTACCGAACCCAAAAAGGCGGTTGTTGCACTGAAATGGGTGGTGCAGGAGATGGAAAATCGTTACCGCAAAATGGCGAAAATCGGCGTGCGAAACATTGATGGTTTTAATGAGCGCATGGCTGAGGCGCGACGCACGGGCGAGCAATTATCGCGCCGCGTACAGACCGGGTTTGATGCCGATACGGGCGAGGCGATTTTTGAAGAAGAAGTAATCGAGCCGGAAAGCCTGCCCTTTATTATTGTCGTGGTTGATGAAATGGCTGACCTCATGATGGTCGCGGGCAAGGAAATAGAAAACGCTGTTCAGCGGCTTGCGCAAATGGCGCGGGCAGCGGGTGTGCATCTCATCACTGCGACACAGCGCCCATCTGTTGATGTGATTACCGGCACCATTAAGGCGAATTTTCCAAGTCGCATTTCGTTTCAGGTCACATCTAAAATCGACAGCCGCACCGTATTGGGTGAGCAGGGTGGCGAACAATTGCTGGGGCAGGGCGATATGCTTTACATGGGCGGCGGTGGCCGTATCCAACGCGTGCATGGCCCGTTCGTATCAGACGGCGAAGTGGAAAAAGTTGTCCGGTTCTTGAAGCGTCAGGGCGCGCCAGAATATGTTGAACAAGTAACAACCGAACAAGAGGAGGGCGCGATTGATGGCGGTGCGTCATCGGGAGACAGCCTATACGACCAGGCGGTTGCAATCGTGACGCGCGATGGGCGCGCATCGACCAGCTACGTACAGCGGCGTTTGCAGATCGGATATAACCGCGCCGCGCGGCTGATTGAGCAGATGGAAGAAGAAGGCGTTATCAGCGCGCCGAACCATGCTGGTAAACGCGAAATTTTGGTCGGGAAACATTAACCATGACCCTTAAAAAACCCAAGTTTTGTGGCTGGTTTATGCGTTTCGTGTGGCCTGCCAGCTTGCTGCGTAACCGCGCTGCTTTTCGTACTGGATGGCGGCCATTTATAATCGGTTTCCTGTTCGTGATGGGCGTCGCGCCGGTACGCGGTGCCGACCTTGCCGACATCAATGCCGCGCTTGCCAAAATGCAGGATCTGTCGGGTCAGTTTGTTCAAACATCGCCGGGCGGGCCATCGCTGGCCGGGGATTTTTTGCTCGCGCTGCCTGATCGTTTTCGCTTCGTTTATACAAGCGGCGCACAAAGCGTTGTCACCTTGCGCGGTAATTGGTTGGTGGTGCAAGAGCGCCAAGGCGGGGAAGCCGACCGCTATCCCGTTTCGGCGACCCCCTTGCGACTTCTGGTTGATGGTCGCACGCCCCGCATACAGCCCGATCAGTTACAAGAATTACGCAATGTCGGCGAAACCGTCGAAGCCATATTGCGCGACCCTGATGGCGACATTCCTGGGCGTTTGGTTTTGGTTTTCGATGCCACAACGCTTGCTTTGCAGGGCTGGCGGCTCAGCGATATACAGGGGCAGAACAGCACGGTATGGTTGCACAATGTGATGGCGCATGATCGCCTGCCCGAAGATAAATTTTATATCGATGAATTTCATGCTGAGGCTAAAGACGAATGACCGCTGGAGATTTCCCATCCGACGACGGTGACTGGCAACCCGATGCCGAAAGCTTGAATGCGCTCGAGGCTGAAATCCCAACTTTGGCCGTGTTGCGCAGCTTCGCTGACGAAGCGTGTCGCCAGCCATGGTTTACCGAACTGGGCGAGGCGCTCGATCCGTCAATCAAATCACTGGCGCAGGGCTATCTTGACGGGCTGGGCTATCCCGATGCCGAGGCGGCGCCGATGATGAATTGGGACGACGCGTTGGATGCGGCCCTGTCGCTCGACATAAACAGCGCCGGTTGGGAAGCCGAAGAGCAGCTGCGTGCGGCTCTTGTCGATGCTGCGCTGACACGGGTTAGCGAGGAGGGGCTTGGCGTGTTGCTCGCGCATCTGGCGGCGCAATTATCCGAAACGCTGCACGAAATGGCTGAGGAAGCCCTTTATATGGCGGACGAGTTGCCCGACCATGTGATCGATTTGGCCGTCGGTGCGGGCCAGCAAGCGGCGTATGGCGCAGCGTTGGTTCTAGCGGCGGGTGGCGGGGAAGCCCTTCATGACGACGTTGATGGAGACGCGGAAGCAATGCCGGATATTCTCGCCCATCCGCTCATGCTGAAATATCGCTTGTTTGCGGCGGGTCGCTGGCCGCTGACCCTCACGGGGCAAACTCTCAATATTTTCTAATGCAGCTCAATGTTTTCTAATCCAGAAAGAGAAAGGCAAAAATTCTCATGCGCGTGATCTCATGGAACATTAATTCGGTTCGCCTGCGCGCACCATTGGTTGAAAAACTCATTAGCGATGTGGCCCCCGACGTGATCTGCCTGCAGGAAACCAAATGTCCCAATGACAGTTTTCCTGAGAAACAGTTTAACAAGCTGGGCTACAAATTTATCGCGAAAAACGGCATTAAGGGCTATCACGGCGTCGCGACCCTGTCGCGCCTGCCGATTGTCGAGACACACATTGTCGAATATTGCGGCAAAACCGA
>DKNW01000018.1 GCA_002469805.1 Rhodobiaceae bacterium UBA7378 | reverse complement strand
CAGCGGCAAATGCACAATGGCGTAAAAGCCCAACACCATTGCCAGTGACCCCACGACGCCGCGCAATATTTGTAGGCCTGGCACGGAGGTTTTCATGCCCGCACGCACGCCACCCATACGCATCAAAAAGGGCCAGATGACAATGAGCGAGATGAGTAGCCGAAAAAACGAGATTTGAAACGAGTGCATATCCTCGCCCAAATATTTGACGCTCACGCTCATCAGCGTGAATAAAACAGCAGAAGCAAGCAGCCAGAAAGCTGCGCGTAAATTGTTTTTCTCAACCGGTTGTGCGCTGGGTAATTGGTCCTCAGCCAGCGTCGCGCCCCATAGTGAGAATAACTTTACCCTTTACCTTGCGGTCCGACATTTCGCGCAGCGCCTTGGCCGCTTCATCGAGCGGATAGCGGCCCGAAATGCGTGGCTTGATTTTGCCATCAGTGTAAAACTGCATGAGATCGTCGAGGTTTTGTTTATTTGCCATCGGGTCGCGCGCCACGAAAGCCCCCCAGAACACGCCGACAATCTGGCAGCTTTTCAGCAGCGTCAGATTAAGTGGAATTTTTGGAATAGGCCCAGCCGCAAAGCCGATCACCAAATAGCGACCATCCCAGTTGGTCGCGCGCAAAGCAGGCTCGGCATAATCACCGCCGACCGGATCATAAACCACGTCAGCGCCCTGCCCGCCGGTTAATTCTTTAATCGCTTCAGAAAACGCCCGTTGCTCGTCGCGGCCCATTTCGCCGGATGGATAAAGCAGGGTTTCGTCTGCGCCATGCTCGGTGCAGACATCCAGCTTGTCTTGCGAGGATGCCGCCGCAATAACGCGCGCGCCCATCGCCTTACCAAGCTCTACCGCCGCTAGGCCAACACCACCGGCGGCCCCCATCACCAAGAGGTTTTCACCCGGCTTAATATAGGCGCGATCTTTGAGTGCGTAATAGGATGTGCCATAGGTCAGTACCAGCGCCGAAGCCGTTTCGAGATCCATGGAATCGGGCACCGGCACACAACTGGTTTCGGGAATGGCAAGCTCTTCAACAAAACCGCCATGGCCACACGAACCGATGACCCGGTCACCGATTTTGTACATGCTGGCGCCTTCACCTAGCTTGCTAACAACACCGGCAACTTCGCCGCCAGGTGCAAAAGGTAGCGGCGGTTTAAACTGGTATTTGTTTTCAATGATCAAAGTATCGGGAAAATTTACGGCAGCAGCGTGAACATCTAGTACGACCTGACCTGGGCCGGGTTCGGGCGAGGCTATATCCTCGACAACCAGTGTTTCCGGTGGCCCGAATTCCTTGCACAATACTGCCTTCATTTTTTCCTCCCCTGAGCGGCTCTGTGACCGATCTTTTTAGCTTGATCGCCCGCGCGAGCGCGCACATATGATCATGTGACATTTCAGTCCGTATCATACGCAAAGCCTGCGCAAAGAGAAGAAAAATTAACCCAGCCGCGTCATGTCGCCAGCTTGGAGAAATCTTTTAGAGGCGCTCATCCAACTCGTTACGCAAGCGCGAAAACGCCAGACGTAGCCGCGACTTGACGGTTCCAAGCGGCAATTCGGTGGAACGCGCGATCTCAGAATGCGACCAGCCATTATAAAAGGCCAGCCGAACCAACTCGCGCTGTTCATCCGGCAATTTGGTGAGCGCAGAACGCACCTTGTCCGCCTCGACACGCCCGATCAACGCATCGTCAGGGCGCATAGGCTCGTCGCCAACTAGCGTTGGGTCGTCAGGGTCAATTTCCGGAAAGCGCTGACGACGTAACACATCGATCCGCCGGTTCCGCGCGATAATAAAAATCCATGTTGAAGGTGCTGCGAGATTGCGCTTATACAGATGCGCTTTGCGCCATACGGTCAGCATGGCTTCTTGCGCGATCTCCTCGGCCTGTTGGTCGGGCGACCCCAGACGCATAAGATACCCCTTTAGCCTTGGTGCGAAATGTTTAAATAACTCCGCAAAGGCGTCCCGGCTTTTTTGTTCGGCGATGGTCTCGATAAGGGAGGCAAAGTACGTTGCGCCCTGATCCTTGTCTAAAACTTCCCGCGCGGACCGGATGTTCTGGCCGCTCGACTGCATGGTCACCAGACCTTCTACTACGCGCACAAGAATGCAGTACGCAAAATTGATTAAACGCTACTGGCCCAAGGAAAGCAAGCGAAAGCAAGCGCTGGAAATCAGACGACAAAGCGCGTACAGTGCGTTTCGTGTTGATTTCGAGAAAAAATGGTCTGATGAAACGGTTTACTCCTTATGCAACCGCAGCGATGTGCGGTATTTTATTATGCGCACTGCCCGTGAAAGCCGCGGATCCGCAGCTTCTAGGCACATTTAGCGACTGGCGGGCCTATACTGAGGGCGCTGGCAAGTTCAAGCTTTGTTACATTGTCGGGGAGCCGCGCCGAAAATTACCGCGCGCCGCGCGCCGTGGCGATGTATTTGTCACCATTTCGCACCGGCCCGGCTCGGGCGTGCGCGATGAGGTGAGCGTGCGGGTCGGCTATCCTTTCTCGGCCGAGAGCAATCCATTTGCCCGCATTGGCAGCGATACATTTGCGTTTTTTACAGGCGTTCGGGCCAAAACCAACGCCAAAGAATGGGCCTGGCTAGACAATGAAGCGCGACAGGGTGCCATGGTTCAGGCCATGCGGCGCGGCAATGAGCTAGTGTTCAAAGGCACATCCGAGCGCGGTACGCTGACCACGGACAGCTATTCGCTCAAAGGCGTGACGGCGGCAATGAAAGCCATCGACAAAGCCTGTTCCAATGGATGATACCTCAGGGCCAGGCAAAAGCCTGTGCGGGGCTAGCAAGCCGGCCCTTGATGCCGCTTTGCTGTCGGCCGGCGTGTCTGAAAAGCAGATAAAAATGCGTCGCCAGCAAATATGGAGTTGGTTATATGCTCATGGTGTTGCAGAATTTGATGCCATGCATAATGTCGCCAAAGCCGTGCGCGCAGGCTTGGCAGAAAATTTTACCCTCGACCGGCTGACGACGGCTGATGCCCAATACTCCGATGACGGCACACGCAAATGGCTGTTCCGGCTAGCCGACGGGCACGAGGTCGAGACGGTATATATTCCGGAAGCCGATCGCGGCACGTTATGCATATCAAGCCAAGTCGGGTGCACGCTCGCATGCAGCTTCTGCCATACCGGCACGCAAAAACTGGTGCGCAACCTGACCGCCACAGAGATTACTGGCCAGCTTGTCGCTGCCCGCGATGCGCTGAACGACTGGCCCACAGGTGGCGCTTCCAATACTGGAGCCCGCAAGATTACCAATATTGTGATGATGGGCATGGGCGAGCCGCTCTACAACACGGATAATGTCATTGAGGCACTAAATGTAATGAGCGACGGCGACGGCCTCGCGCTGTCGCGCCGCCGCATTACGCTTTCAACCTCAGGCGTGGTGCCGGATATTGAACGCGTGGGCGCGGAAGCTGGCGTGATGCTGGCGATTTCTCTGCACGCCGTACGTGACAATTTGCGCAATGAACTTGTGCCGCTGAACAAAAAATATCCGATTGCCGAGTTGCTCGACACTTGCCGCGCATATCCAGGTCTATCCAATGCGCGGCGCATCACCTTCGAATATGTCATGTTGAAAGGCGTCAATGATAGCGATGCCGACGCGCGCGAACTGGTGCGTCTACTGGCTGGCATACCGGCCAAAATCAATCTCATTCCGTTCAATCCTTGGCCGGGTAGTCCCTATGCGTGCGCCGACCGAGACCGCATTGAGGCGTTTGCGGATATCGTCAATCGCGCGGGATATGCGAGCCCCGTGCGCACACCACGTGGCCGCGACATTATGGCCGCCTGCGGGCAATTAAAGTCGGAAAGTGTGAAAGAAACCGCCGCAGCTCGCAAAATGGCGGAGTTAGAAGCGCGAAAACTGCACCGCCCTATCGCTTGAACGAAGTCAAGTTTTTACATATCGGCAAATTTTCGCTTGTAAAGGGGTCGTGATGTGGTAACTGAAAGTTACTGCGCGACGTTGACCGTTTCTTTTGGCGCAGTTCGGCACACTCCAATCCGTGGATTTGCCGCATTTGATGACGTACGCAAAAGACACGCAGAGTTTGGACAATTTTATGATTACTGGCACAGTTAAGTGGTTTAACGAAACTAAGGGCTACGGCTTTATCGCCGTTGATGGACAAGACGATGTTTTCGTCCACATTTCAGCAGCGCAGGCAGCTGGCCTGCGTTTGACCGAAAATATGAAAGTCAGCTTTGAAAAGCAGCAAGGCAATAACGGCAAATATTCAGCCGTTAACCTCGAAGCTGCCGACTAAAACCTATATTTTCTGACTAGCACGCCTTTCTCTGACGGCAGGGTTACCTTGCCGGCAGCTATAGGCGTGTTTTTTTGCGCTAGATTGGGCACGGATTAGCGCGCGCATTTGCTGGTATCTTCCAGTGGGGAGGGGCCGCATGACGGCAGCTTATCTTCCTCCTCCATGGTGAGCGAAGCCCAGCACAAACCCGATATTGTAGTGTCGCGATCAAGCGGCGGTGTAAGCACAAATGTGTATGTGTCGTCTGCCGCAATGGTCAGCGTGCCAGTTCGCGGGGGTTGATTTTCAAGGTTCAGCTGTAATTGGTACGTGCGCACCGCGTCAGCTTGTGCGAATGAAGCCGAAAACGTGCCGCGCATTTTCATCCAAACATGAAAAAAGTCGCGCTCCTCAAAGCTGGGATGCGGAATGCCCAGATAGCTGATGATAAAATCATCCGGCGCACGGCTTTGGATAACAAAATCATAAAGCGATTGCCCGCTATCCCAATCAAACTCGCCATCCGAACAAAACATGGTGGTTTTGGGGCGCCAGCCTACATCGGCGGCACCAGCGGTACTTGTTAAGACGGCGGCGGAGATGGTAGCTGACATCGCAACCACACCCATCACGCCAGCGCAGACAGCCATCTGCATGCCAAATTTTGAAATGTTTTTTATCATGGCGCGAGCCTACACGAATGCCACCTCTCTTGCACCCATCTACATGACCAGCTAAAACGCAAAACAAGCGTGGAGCAAACACATGAGCGATATCAAAAAAGTGGTGCTGGCCTATTCCGGCGGTTTGGACACTTCCATTATTCTGAAATGGTTGCAGGAGACCTATGCCTGCGAAGTGGTGACGTTCACCGCCGATCTCGGGCAGGGCGAAGAATTGGAACCAGCACGGGCCAAAGCCGAAATGCTGGGTATCAAGGAAATTTATATCGAGGATCTGCGCGAGGAATTTGTGCGCGATTATGTGTTTCCCATGTTCCGCGCCAACGCACTTTATGAGGGTGTGTATCTTCTGGGCACCTCAATCGCGCGCCCGCTTATCGCTAAAAGGCAGATCGAGATCGCCGCGGCGACCGGAGCCGATGCCGTGTGCCATGGCGCTACTGGCAAGGGCAATGATCAGGTGCGCTTTGAACTGGGATATTACGCCTGCAATCCAGATATTCGCGTGATCGCGCCTTGGCGCGAATGGGCGTTGAATAGCCGCGAAACACTTATCGCCTATGCCGAACAACATCAGATCCCCGTGCCGAAAGACAAGCGCGGCGAAGCCCCTTTCTCAGTTGACGCCAATTTACTGCACACATCGAGCGAGGGAAAAGTACTTGAAGACCCGGGTGCACCGTGTCCAGAATTTGTCTACCAGCGGACAGTTTCACCCGAAGATGCGCCCGACACACCGACATTTATCGAAATCGGGTTTGCTGGCGGTGATGCCGTTTCTATCGATGGTGAAAATTTATCACCAGCCAATTTGCTGGCGCGCCTTAACACGCTGGGTGGCGAAAACGGCATTGGGCGGCTCGATCTGGTAGAAAATCGTTTTGTCGGCATGAAGTCGCGGGGCATTTATGAAACACCTGGCGGCACAGTGCTGCTTGCCGCACACCGCGGAATGGAATCGCTGACACTCGATCGCGGCGCGGCGCATCTGAAAGACGAGATGATGCCGCGTTATGCGGAACTGATTTATAACGGGTTCTGGTTTTCGCCCGAGCGCGAAATGTTGCAGGCCGCGATTGATGAAAGCCAGAAATTTGTGACCGGCACAGTTACGCTCAAACTCTATAAAGGCTCGGCCACCGTGGTCGCCCGCACATCCGATTATTCGCTGTATTCCGAAGCACATGTGACGTTTGAAGAAGATGCCGTCTATGACCAACAGGACGCGGAAGGGTTTATCCGGTTGAATGCCTTGCGGTTGAAACTGTTGGGCCGCCGCAAGAGCTAGGCTATTTCGTCTATATCGTGCTGCCGGCACGCGGCCGTGAGCGTGTTTTGCAAAAGGCACGCAATGGTCATCGGCCCAACGCCACCCGGCACCGGGGTAATATGGCCAGCAAGCTGTGCGGCGTCATCAAAAGCCACGTCGCCGACCAGTTTTGTTTTAGGGCGCCCGGCATCATCGAGCCCTTTTTCAGGGGCTTCGACGCGGTTAATACCAACGTCAATAACGCATGAACCGGGTTTTACCCAGTCGCCCTTGACCATTTCGGGAATACCGACAGCAGCCACTAACACATCGGCACTACGGCACAACCCCGCCAGATCGCGTGTGCGCGAATGAGCAATGCTGACGGTGCAATTTTCGGCAAGCAATAGCTGTGCCACTGGTTTACCCACCAGATTAGATCGGCCAACCACCAAAGCATGCGCGCCCGTCAGATCGCCCAGCGCCGCGCGCGCCAGCATTACGCTTCCTTGCGGTGTGCATGGCGCCAGCGCCGCACCGGGCCCTGTCAGGTGCCCCGAAGCAAGGCGTCCGGCATTGATCGGGTGCAGGCCGTCCACATCCTTATCGGGGCTAATCGTATCGATAACCGTCTGTTGGCTTATCTGCTCGGGCACGGGAAACTGCACCAAAATGCCGTGCACAGCCGAATCGTCATTCAGCTCGTTGACCTTATCAAGCAATACGCGTTGTGAGGTATCGGCGGGTAGGCGATATTCGAACGACTGCATGCCAACCTCGCGCGTGGCGATGCCTTTATTGCGCACATAGACTTGACTGGCAGCGTCTTCACCAACCAGAACAACAGCCAGGCCGGGTGTCAAATTATGCGCGGCTTGAAGCGCGGACACACGCGCGCCAATTGCGCCACGCAGTTCAGCCGCAATTTTTTTTCCATCGATAAGAGTTGCTGCCATGCGTGCTATACCGGCGCGCTAATAGGCCGACCGAGAGAGTTCCCACATGATATCACGCAAGAACCACAGGCCAAAAATGACCACAAGCGGGGCCAGGTCAAGCCCGCCCATATCAGGCAGGATGCGGCGCACGGGCCTGTAAACAGGCTCGGTTAGGCGGTTGAGTGCATCGCCGACAAGATAGACGAACCGGTTGCGCATATTGATAATGTCAAAGGCAACCAGCCAGCTCAGCACAGCCGACAAAATAATGATCCAGACATACAAATCTATGATCCGGTCAATAAGCATCAAAACGGAATTCATCCGATCCCCTCACCCGCGCGTGATGCCGGGCATAAAAACGCACCGTGAAGGCCTAAATGGCCGATGTTTCGTCATCGCGCATATAAATCGATGTGCGCGGGCGCTCCATAAGCTTGCGGACCATTGGCTCGAAAGCTTCCAGCGGCATCGATTCGTAATTTGGATCAAACGCTGACTGATCATAAAGATGACAGAACTGGGCGGTATACTCGAAGTGGTCGTGGCCACGGAACTGCTCACGCGCTTCGCGATCAAGACCGATATGGTGGAAAAAATAATAGCCCTGGAAAATACCATGGTTCTGCAGCATGAAATGGTTTTGTTCGGAAATAAACGGTTTCAAAATAACCGCACCCAATTCGGCATGGTTAAACGTGCCGAGTAAATCGCCAATATCGTGCAAGAGCGCGCAGACGACATATTCTTCATCCTTGCCGTCTTTATGTGCACGCGTTGCCGTTTGCAGGCTGTGCTCAAAGCGATCGACCGCAAATCCGCCAAAGTCGCCTTGCAGCATTTTAAGATGGGCCATGACCCGATCTGGCAAGGTTTTAGAAAATTCGCCAAAAGCGGCTGAGATTTTAGCATAATCATCGGCAGTGCCGTCCACCATGGCATGGAACGATGCGCGATCTGAAGTATCATCCAACATAACTGTCTCCCGTAAGATTTCTTGCATTGTGCCGAAAAGCAGGCGCTTTGACAATTGCCTTTTGAAGTGAGGCGACTAATCTAGCATTTATCAACTAGGGAGAAGATTATGCTTGCTTATGTAACGATCGGCACCAATGACAAAAACAAAGCCGTCGCTTTTTATAGCGAATTGCTGGGTGAACTGGGCGCCAAGGAACTTTTCAGTAATGACCGCTTGGTGTTTTTCGGCACCGGGATGGGCGCACCCATGATCGCTGTGGGCACACCCTATGACGGCGCACCCGCAACCGGCGGCAATGGCACCATGTTGGCCGTGCCTGCTGGCAGCAAGGAAAATGTCGACAAGCTATACGCCAAAGCTCTCGCGCTCGGGGCTACAGACGAAGGCGCACCTGGTCCACGCACACCGACGTTCTATGGTGGTTATTTCCGCGATTTCGACGGTAATAAAGTTACCGTCTGCCATTTCGGTTAAGTCTACGACGCGTAATTGCTCGGCTTGAGACCACGTTTTGTGTCGTATAGTGCTTTGATATCGGCCATTTCTTTGTCGATGTCACCCGTCGGCGTGAAAAAATGGTCAATCCCGGCGCGGCGTACCGCCGTATCAACAAAAGCCACGGCAACCGGCACATTGGCTTCCATGGCAATGTGATAAAAGCCAGTTTTCCAGTCTGGCTGCGGGCCACGCGTGCCTTCGGGCGTGATAAGCAACACCATGTCATCGTTTTTCTTAAACTCCTGCACGGTATTGCGCACGCGGGCACCAGCCGCGCGCCGATCTACCGGCACACCGCCGCAATAGCGTAAAAACCACCCCATCGGCCCGATAAATAGCGTGTGTTTCACAAACACATTGAGGTTCATGCGCAGCGCAAACACAACCAGCATAAACAAAGGAAAGTCCCAATAAGAAGTGTGCGGTGCGGCGACAATGACATATTTGCGCAAGCCCGCAGGCACTTTGCCAACCGCGCGCCAGCCGAACAAGGCCAGCCCTGCGATCGACAAAACTTGCAAGATCGGTGACAAAACCGGCGTATTGAAAATAGTGATCCGCACCGTTTTCTTCCTACAAACCGGCTAAGCCGGCCCTTGCTGTTTATGCGCCTTTGGCGATCTTATGGCGCATGCTTGGCAGCTCGACAAACTCAGCTGGCCGCGCCTCTTTACGCGCAACCATCGCTTCCATGATTTCATCATTTTGCAGCATGGACGCATTCCACATGCCGATCCATTCAAGCCCCTCCTGCGTGGTGTGGTCACGCGCATAAGTAATTGCCTTCTTGCAACCGTAAACCGCAAGCGGCGCGTTCTCTGCAATTTCGCGGGCAATCTCCATCACGGCAGCCAGCATCGCTTCATGTGTGTCATAAACCCGGTTCACGAGGCCCATATCGCGCGCTTCTTCGGCGCTCACGCGCCGCCCTGTATAGGCCATTTCGCGCACCAGACCTTCGGGCACCAGCTTAACGATGCGTGGGAAGGTGCCGACATCAGCTGTCATGCCGATTTTCGTCTCATAAATGGTCACAAACGCATCTTGCGTGGCATAACGCATATCGCAAGCTGTAACGAGGTCGACCCCGCCACCAATGCACCCGCCCTGAATAGCCGCCAGCACTGGCAGGCGGCAATCCTCCAGCGCGGAAAAACTATCCTGCATCACGCTAACTGAATTCATAAACTTGGCACCGCTCTGGCGTCGTCGTACGATATCTGTGCCGTCATCTTTCACACCGTCATTGGCGAACATGCTGACATCGAGACCACCGCAAAAATGCGGGCCGGTTGATGAAATGACGATCACGCGCGCACGCGCATTTGTATCAATATCCTTAACGATGGCTGGCAGTTCATCCCAAAAAGCAGCGTTCATATTGTTGCGCTTTTCCGGACGGTTCAAAACAATATGCGCAATATTGTCATTTATCGAAACGTCGAAACATTCGTATTTCATGGCTTATACCCCCAAAAATTTTTACAACTATACGCCGAAGCGGTCTGAAATTCCTATAACGCGATTAGACAAGATCAAGGCTATCGAGATCAAGTGCCATATAGCCCGATCGCTCGGCCATTACCGCAAACATTTCATCGCCACGTTCGGTGCGTTCAACCAGCATAGCCGAGATGACACCCATCAAAAACCCGGCAAAGGCAGACCGGCGATACTCCAGCCACGCCTGATCAAATGTGTAGGTCGCGGCAATCGTCGCGCCCAACGCGTTAAGGTAATCGGTCACCAGCTGTTTCTCCTCCGCACGGCGCACACGCGGATCGGCAATGCTGGTTGAGAT
>DKNW01000084.1:40363-48096 GCA_002469805.1 Rhodobiaceae bacterium UBA7378 | reverse complement strand
GGAACTTGGTATTGGAACCGATATCCTGGCGCCAGAGTTGATATTGAAAGCGTGGCCTACTCTTATTCGTTCTCCGAAGAGCTGGAACAAGACTGGCTATGGTCGGAGAAGCATGCCACGCAGCCGGAATTATTGCGATATGCCAACCACGTGGCAGATCGGTTTGATTTACGCAAAGACATAGAGTTTGGTTGCAAGGTCGTGCGTGCTGATTTTGACGAAGATCAGAACGAATGGCTTGTCATGACCGAGGACGGCAAGTATGCCCGTGCGCGCTATTTGATCATGGCGTCCGGCGTTTTGTCGGCGTCTAAAACACCTGACATACTTGGATATGATCAGTTTACGGGCGAGACCTACAATACCGGCTCGTGGCCCAAAGATAAGGTGGATTTTACCGGCAAGAAGGTCGCCGTGATCGGAACTGGCTCGTCGGGCATTCAAACTATTCCGATTGTCGCCGAAGAAGCCGACGAACTGGTCGTATATCAGCGCACTGCAAACTTTTCTACGCCCGCCAATAACCGCACATTATCGAACGCCGAAGTTGATGCTATTAAGAGCAATTATTCGGCATATCGCGCTGAGCAGCGAAAATCGCGCATTGGCACGATCAACCCCGAGCCACAATTAGATCGGGCGATGGAAGTTACTTCGGAAGAACGTGCGCGGCGGTATAAGGAGGGCTGGGATTCAGGTTTGCTCGTTGGTTTGTTCTTTGCCTTTGGCGATATTCTGACAAATGAAGAGGCAAATGAAACGGCCCAGGAATTTATTCGCGATCGTATACGCAGCACTGTAGGAGACACGCAAACGGCCGAGGACTTATTGCCGAAAACGCATCCTTATGGCACCAAGCGGCCATGTCTCGACACGAATTATTACGAGACTTTCAACCGCGATAATGTCTCGCTCGTTAATTTGCGACGCACGCCCATTGAAACCATTACGGCAAAGGGTATTAAAACCTCTGATCGCGAACGCGAATTTGATGCCATTATTTTCGCCACTGGTTTTGATGCGATGACAGGCCCGCTTCTGCAAGTTGATATTCGTGGCGTGGGTGGACAACGCTTGCGCGATGCTTGGATTGACGGCCCGCAAAGCTATCTCGGTCTTGGCATTCATGGTTTCCCGAACATGTTCACCATAACCGGGCCTTCCAGCCCGTCCGTGTTGAGCAATATGCTGGTTTCTATTGAACAACATGTTGATTGGGTTTCTGAGTGCATTGCGTGGATGAATGAAAATGCAAAAACGCGAATCGAGCCGGAGAAGTCTGCCGAGCTAGAATGGGCGGAACATTCGGCACAGGCGGCTGACATGACGTTGTATCCCCAAGCGGATAGCTGGTATATGGGTGCCAATGTGCCTGGTAAGCCACGAACCTTCTTGGCATATGTTGGCGGTGTGGGCGTTTATCGTGAAATTTGTGACCAGATTGCGAAAACTGGTTATTACGGTTTTCAGACCAGTTGATCGGGCGCTGGCCTAATTTGGCCGCCGTCTTTACAGAAAGCAGCACCTAGTTTGGACCATGCAACCAGGGCAATACTGGACGGACGCCCCGTTCCATTGATATTTAAGTTCACAGCACCCAATGCCTTGGCTTTCACGCTACAAGCAACGGTCAATCTCGCGGAGATCTGGATCATTGGTGGCCTCGGCACGGCTGCGTTGGCCGCCATAGCGCTGTCTTTCCCGATGTCGATCCTCCTGCAAACCATGTCGGGTGGCGCGCTGGGTGGGGGAATATCGTCAGCCGTGGCGCGCGCGCTAGGCAATGGCGACACGGCACGGGCCGAACGCATTTTGTGGCACGCTTTGTATATTGGTACAGCTTTGGCGGTTTTGTTTTTCATCCTTTTTCACAGTGTCGGCAGGCAGGCATTGTCGTTTCTGGGCGGCACGGGCGCGGTGCTTGACGATGCTTTTATGTATTGCAGCATTCTGTTTTCCGGCGGTGTGTTCATTTGGTTGTCTGCAGCCATCAGCGCGATTTTCCGCGGCGCGGGCGATATGGCTTACCCGGCGCGGTTGATGATTATTGCCTCATTTGTCCAAGTACCGTTGACGGCATGTCTTGTGCTGGGGTTATACGGGCTACCAGCATTAGGCATGCCTGGCGCGGCATTATCCTTTGTTTTGATGTCGGCTTTCACAACAAGCCTGATGCTGCGCAGGGTCGTATCGGCGCGAGCGCCGGTTCGGTTGCGCCGGGCATGCATGCAATTGGATGTGGATGTTTTGCGGGAAATTTTCCGGGTCACATTACCGGCGTCTTTAAACCCGATTTTGAATGTCGGCACGATATTAGGTCTCACCGCTCTTGTCGGTCGTTTTGGCCCCAGCGCTTTGGCAGGGTACGGCATTGGCACGCGCATAGAATTTGTGGTGTTGCCGGTGATGTTTGCCTTCGGCACGGCGGCGACAACACTTGTGGGTACAAATATTGGGGCTGGACAGCAACAGCGTGCCGAGCATATTGCATGGTATGCGGTCGGTTGCGCGGCGTTTTTTTGCGGCGTTATCGGGACAGCCTTAGCGATTTTTCCAGAATTATGGGTGCCATTTTTCTCGCAAGATCCGGTCGCGATACAAACAACCACAAAATACATTCAAATTGTTGGTCCGGCTTATGCCTTTTACGGCGTCGGTTTGGTTTTGTATTTTGCGAGCCAAGGGGCGGGCGCGATGCGATGGCCCATTATTACGCAGATCTTGCGGTTTGTTGTTGCGGTTGGTGGCTCGTGGCTTGCGATTAATTTATTCGATGCCGATGTCACGGCCATTTTTGTGGTGTCGACGATTTCGCTTGCCATCTATGCGAGCGTTCTCGCCGGTTCGGTTTATCTGGGTGCTTGGCGTCAGAAAACCTGAAGCCGCGATTTAAGCCCGCAATATTTTCGAAAAGGGTTTGAATTTCTGTCCGAGAACTTTTTCAGATGAAACCTTGAACCAGTCTTCAATGATGGTCGCATAGACGCGCCGGAAATCGGTGGTGAACCGGATGTTTTCGTCTTCGTTCAAATTTCCGAGATCCGGGGCTTTGCCGTAGACGCCGCCATTAACCTGCGGACCGATCAAATACATATCATTGGCCGTGCCATGATCTGTGCCGAGATTGTTGTTTTCGCCAGGACGTCGTCCAAATTCGGAATAGACCAGCATTGTTACATTGCTACCGAGACCATCGGCAGCGAGGTCGGCGAAGAAGCCGTGGATCGCATCACTTGTGTACGACAAAAGCCGTTTATGTAGCGGCCCTTGCGACACATGCGTGTCGAATGCATTGTTGGGCACCGATACATAGTAAAGCTGTGTATCGAAACCGGCCTTTATGCAGGCAGCAACTTTCTGCAAGCCGAAGGGCACGATGCCATAATCTGTTTCGGTCTTGAAGTTTTTCCACGCCTCATCAATCAAGAAAGAGGTTTTTTTGCCGCTCTCGGCCACCCGTCGCACAAATGATAAATTTGAATCTGAGCGTCTGCTTGCAGGTGCCGCCGCCAGTGGGGCCATCCATTCGTTTTGTCGAAACCGGCCAGGGTCTTGGAAAACAATGGGTGTGTGGTGAGCGCTAACGACAGCGGGGGATTGTCTGGAAGCGATGTTCACGATCAAATTTTCGCGATAATTGGGTTCCAGATTATCGGCGAGACGTCCTACCCAGCCCAATGCGTTACCGGTATGCGGCACGCCAGAATGCATGTAGGCGTTGGAGGTAAAATGTGAGAAGGACGGGTTGTCATATCCGCATCCTTTGATGATAGCAATTTGATTGTCACGCCATAATTTATACATGCCCGACATGCTTTTATTGAAGCCGTAATAATCATCAAGTTTCAAAAGCGCAGGTTCTTTAATACCAATTTTGGGTCGCAGGCGATAATATTGATCATCACCAAAAGGCACATGCGTGTTCAGTCCGTCATTTCCTCCTGAAAGCTCAAAAACGACGAGAATGGGCTTTGCGGGAGTGGTGGCTTTGGCCCGCACGGGCAAAGGCGATGCCGCAAGGCCGCCTAGCGCGGCGGCGCTCATTAACAAGTTTCTTCGCGATATATTGGTGCTCAACGGTTTACCCCATCTGGTATTCTGGTAGCGACAGCATTTTGTGAAATAGTTCCCGCAACGGGTCTTCAAGATGCTTTGCCCGATAATCAAGCTTATCCGATCCGAGCAGGTTTTTTAAATGTTCTGCAAGGTTCTGTCTTGTATCCGCAGACAAGGCGATTGTGAAAAAGTCGCGTTCGAAAACACCAACTGCGTCATCAACCGAAATCGCCTTATTGCGTTTCATGTAGCTGGAAAAATCTAGTGGGGTGACGCTGCGGTCGATCGGTTTTACGCGCTCAAGTGCCATCTGCCAGCCGCGCATTGTGCCGAGACGGGTATTAAACTCTTCGTCGCGGTCGGCGTTTTTATTAGATTCAGACATCATGCCCGCCGCGATACCCGATGGCTTGGTGGCTTCGCTGACCGAGAAACCTTTTCGCAACCGGTTTTGAACTTTCGTAATTTCGCGGATGAAAGGTGGTGCTCGATCCGGTGGCACGAAACCGATATTCGGGAAAACCAGCTCTAGAATAAAATTATTACGCTCGAACATCAGGCTGGGGTTTATCCAACTGCGGCCACCAGCCCAACCCGCAACGGTCGGTGGGTGCATGAGCCGCTGACCCATTGCTTCGCTGGTTGTGTTGAAATCGGGGCTCCCCGGAACGTCTACTAAGCCCAGCTTGCGATAAGTCGAAACCATAAGCTCTACCGGGCTTTTAATTCGCTGGCCTACAGCGCTCTCAGCGTAAAATGCTTTCGAGGCGAATAATTTTTCAAGAAATTTGCCGACATTGTAGTTTTCCTTGGCAAGCGCGCGCCCAAGTTGTTTACGCGCGCTTGGCGACACAGTGCTGTGCACAAAATATACATAGAGCTTGCTTGCGATGAACTCCGCACATTCGGGCTGGGAAAAAATAATGTCGATTATGTCTTCGCCGCCAAATGTTCCTGCAGTCCCCATAAAAGTTTTCGTGCCGAAATCATGGTTCGCTTCATCAAATTCATAGGTCAAGCCAACGGTCTTCCAGCCGGTGAATGCGCGCGCCGCTTCGCGAACATCTCGTTCGCTATATTGGCCGTCACCAAGCGTGAACATTTCCATAATTTCGCGTGCGAAGTTCTCGTTCGGCGCGTCTTTCTTGTTCACGCCGGCATCTAGAAAAACCAGCATGGCCGGGTTTTTCGATACCTGATTGACGAGGTGCTTTGCAGAGCCTAGTCCCTCATTGCGCAGAAGCTCCAACAGCCCCAGCATTTTGCGATAGTCGCGCACCTTATCTTCGTTCACGGCGAAGTGACCGTGCCAGAACAAGGCTAGTTTTTCCTTGAGTGGGTGGTCAGATGCCAGCATTTCATTGGCCCACCAATAGACCACGCGATCGGTCTCAAGTCGGCTGGCCCGCAGCCAATAGAAAAACTTGTTCACGATCGGTTGAAGCGGTCGATTAACCCCTTCGCGCACGGATATGCCCAAGCCTTCGCCGGTCTTTTTCGCCATGCGGGTTAGGGCAGGGCGGCTGGGTGGAAATGGCTCGAGCGTCGGGTCAAACACGTCGCTGTGATCAAAATCTCGGTACGGCTTGAGGCGGGAAAGGCTGCCGCCTGAAATCATAATTTTGGCTGCTTTTTTTGGACCCAGTTTGACCAATCTTTCTATGTCAGCGTGTGTGCCGCCAAAGCCAGCGCGTTCGAGTAGGTGTTTCGCATGCATTTGGGTCCACGCACTGTCGGATATGGGCGACAAGTCTAGCCGGTCAGCGCTCGCATGACTGGTTGAAGCCATCACGCTTAATGCGAGGACTGCGCTCGCGCAGGCGTGCTGCATGCGTGATAATAATTTGGGCTTTTCGGATTTTCTACTCAAGTAAGTCACGACGGATATTATCAAAAGTTAACGGGTCATCAAAAGTAAACATGAGGTCAGGCATAGGCTGGCGCAGCAACAGGCTTGACGAGTTTGCCAGGCAATTCACCGGTCGGCCGGCCGTTTTCAAATATCATTTGGCCCGCCACGAATGTCGCAAGAATACCATCCGCATTTTGCAAGAAACGCGATCCACCACCAGGCAAGTCGTCAACGACATGTGGTGTTTTCAGCCGCAACTGGTCAAAATCTATAATATTCATATCGGCTTTCATGCCCTCGGCAATCAGCCCGCGATCTTTAAAGGAAAAGAACTCGGCTGGCACGTTGGTGATCATTTTGATGCCTTCTTCTAAAGAGAAAAGCCCTTCGTCAAACACCCATTTGGTAAGAAGATATATGTTCGAACTGGTGTCGCAGATAGAGCCGACATGCGCGCCGCCATCGCCCAAAGCCTCAACAGTGAAGGGGTGCTTTAACAGCTCGGCAATTTTGGTTTTCGATTTGCTGGTCGCCGGAATGTAAATTAGGTTACCGCCGTCATTTTCAGCAAGAAAATCATACAACCACTCTTCGGGGTCGCGCCCTTGCGCAGCTGCGCGGGCTGCCACTGAGTTTTCATTATTCGGCAAATACTCAATCGGGTTTTCCATCGGATACATGGCATCAAAATTCGTTGACAGCAGTTGCACGAAAATATGCGGATTATCATTGGCCTCCGACAAAATTGCCGACTTCGTTTCGGGTTCGCGCAGTTTCGCCATTCTCTCCGGCACTGAAAGCGACGAGAGGCGGGTATATGACGGGCGTCGATAAAACGGGCTCATGCTCGCCGTGTGACCCATCAAAATGCCAATAGGCCGCGAAATAACCTGCCCCCTGATGTCCAGCCCCTGCGCTTGAGCATCTTCAATGCGTGCGAGGTGCGTGCGCCATAAATCGGGGTCTTCGTTCATGCCCTCGCTCGGGTTTTCGATAGGTATCAGCGTGAACGTTCCCTTCGCGCCAGTGGCGGCGCTGGTTTGGCGCAAAATATCAAACTCTTCTTCGGCGTCTTTGAAATCGGAAATGAATTGCAAGACGTGACCGCTATCACCTTTAAGCATGCTGCCAAGTGCTTTCATTTCATTGGCAGAGGCTTCAAAAGTCGGCACATTTTTGCCCGAACTGCTCAAGTGAAGAAGTGTGCGTGAACTGGACAGGCCGATAGCGCCAGCTTCCAGCCCCTCGGCAACAAGACCCTTCATTTGTTCGATATCATCCGGCGTTGCCGCTTCGCGGTTCACGCCGCGCTCACCCATCACGAAAACACGAAGGGGGCCATGTGGCATGAACACCGCAATATCGATATCGCGTTGCCGGGTTTCCAGTGCACGTAAATAATCCGGAAAACTTTCCCACGTCCATGGAATGCCTTCGGCCAATGCAGTGCCAGGAATTTCCTCTACGCCCTCCATCAACTGAACGAGCACGTCGCGATCTTCAGGGCGGCAGGGCGCAAACCCCACACCACAATTTCCCATAACGACGGTGGTGGTGCCTAAATTAGAGGATGGTGTCATGTGGTCGTCCCACGTGGCTTGCCCGTCATAATGCGTGTGCACATCGACAAAGCCCGGGGTCACGCATTTTCCTTCTGCGTTGACGATTTTTTCTGCGTGATCGGTTATTGATGGACTCATTTTCGCAATCTTCCCATTTTTAACCGCAATATCAGACACGGCAGGCGGCTTGCCCGAGCCGTCATAAACAAGACCACCACGAATAATTAGATCGTAAACCATTTTTCCCTCACTTTTTCCCTCAC